>JAISNN010000017.1 GCA_031276195.1 Clostridiales bacterium | reverse complement strand
TCTTGCTTGAATTTACCGTCATACTTCCTATTCTTTCCCATACTCCCCGCTCCCTCCTTTTCTATTATATCATAATCTTTTTCCTCTGTCCAACTCTTGGGGCGCGGTACAGCCCTCTTCCAAAAAGAAAAAAATAGTTTTTTTAAAAATAATGCGAGAGAAAACTTTTTGAAAAAAGTTTTTCTCCCGCGCCCTCTTTCAAAAACTTTCAATAAAAATATTCGCGCCTTCTTTCAAAAACTTTCAATAAAAAACATTTGCGAAAAACGATTTTATTCACGCAAAAAGTCATACAGAGCAAATTCCCCTCCGTGGGAGGGGATCAAAGGGGTGGGGCGAAACGTAGAGCGGCGCATTATGGCGGTTTATAATTACTAAAAATTTTTGAAAAGAGGCGCGGAGGAAAAACTTTTTATGAAAAAGTTTTCCTCCGCGATTTTTAAATCTAAAACTCTTAAATCTAAAACTTTTTAAATCTAAAACTCTTTAAATAAGATTACACGTTAAACCGAAACAGAATCACGTCGCCGTCGTTGACCGTATAATCTTTTCCTTCGCTTCGGACCTTACCTTTTTCCTTTGCCGCGGCGTATGAGCCGCATTCGATCAAGACGCGCCAATCGACGACTTCGGCGCGGATAAATCCTTTTTCAAAGTCCGTATGGATTTTCCCGGCCGCGCCGGGGGCTTTCGTTCCGCGTGTGATTGTCCACGCGCGCGTTTCTTTTTCGCCCGCGGTCAGATAACTGATCAGCCCGAGGAGGGTATACGACGCGGTGATAAGTTTTTCCAATCCGCTTTCCTTGACGTTCATCTCTTCCATAAAGACCGCCCTATCCGCTTCGTCCAGCCCGTTTAGTTCGTCCTCTAACTTTGCGCAGAGTACGATCACGCCGCAGCCCTCTTTTTCGGCATACCCGACTACGCGTTCGACTTCCTTGTTATAGGGCTTTCCGATCTCGTTTTCCGCGATATTTGCGGCGTAGATCACGGGCTTGAAAGATAGCAAAAAGAGCGATTCGACGTACTCGCGCTCCTCCGCGCTCAATTCCGCGGTCAAGGCGCGCGCCGGCTTGCCTTCGTTCAAAACCGACTTTACGCGTTCCAGCATCTCTATCTCTACGGCAAACTTTTTGTCGCCCGACTTGCTTTGCGACTTTACCCTGTCGAGCCGCTTTGAAACGCTCTCCGCATCGGCGAAAATCAGTTCCAGATTGATCGTTTCGATGTCGCGCACCGCGTCGATCGCGCCGTCCACGTGAGTGATATTACCGTCCTCGAAACACCTGACGACGTGAACGACCGCGTCCACTTCGCGTATGTGCGACAAAAATTTGTTGCCCAGCCCCTCGCCCCTCGACGCGCCCCGGACAAGCCCCGCAATGTCCACAAATTCAATGGACGTATGCGTGATTTGCTTGCTGTTGTAGAGCGCGGCGAGTTTGTATAAACGCTCGTCCGGCACGGGAACAACCCCCACGTTCGGCTCGATCGTGCAGAAAGGATAGTTCGCGCACTCCGCACCCGCCTTCGTAATCGCGTTGAAAAGCGTACTCTTGCCGACGTTCGGCAATCCGACAACCCCTAATTTCATTCTCTTTTTATTCCGCCTTTTTATTATTTTTTATTTTTTATTTTTTGTTTTATATTTTTATTTTTTATTTTTTTTATGCGGGGGAAAACTTTTTGAAAAAAGTTTTCCCCCGCACCCCTTTCAAAAACTTTTAGTAAATTTTGAAGAGAAAACGCGCTTTTTAAGGGTATTAAGTATGTTTTTTGTATTAAGTATGTTTTTTATGTTAAGTATGTTTTTTATGCTAAATATGTTTTTTATGTGAAATATGCTTTTTATGTTAAATATGCTTTTTATGTGAAATATGTTTTTTATGTGAAATATGTTTTTTATGTTAAATATGTTTTTTATGTTAAATATATTTTTTTGTGTTAAGTATGGTTTTTATTTATAAAGTATGTTTTAGAAATATTCCCCTCCGTGGGAGGTGTAGGGGTGGGGCGTATTTGATTTTCCGCGTAATTAGTTTTCAAATTACTAAAAGTTTTTGAAAAGGGTACGGGAAAAACTTTTTATGAAAAAGTTTTTCCCGAATCAATTTACACCAAAAATTTTCCCCCGAATCAATTTCCCCCAAAAAAAATTTTTTCCCCGTACAAATCCCGCCCGTAAAATTTTAATTTTAAATTTTAGTATATTTTAATTATAAAGTAATATCATTTATTAGTAAAGAGATTTCGGGGAGAATTTATGGACATTATACAAGCGGTAATTCTCGGGATAATTCAAGGTTTGACGGAATTTTTGCCCGTTTCCAGCAGCGGACATCTTTTGCTTTTGGAAAAACTCGGTATCGGTTCGCCCTCCGTTTTTTTCAATCTTGCGCTTCACGCGGGGACGCTTTTTTCCGCGGTTATTTTTTATAGAAAAAACATATTCGCGCTCATAAAAAACCCGTTCGGGAGGGATAGCGTCCGTCTTATCGCGGCGACGGCGACGACGGGTATTTTGGCTTTCGCCGCGGAAAGGTTTTTCGGTGAGATTTTGGAGGGGCGATATCTCGCGATAGGGTTTATGCTGACGGCGGCCGCGCTTTTTTCCGCCGAAGCGTTCAAGGGCGGCAAAGCGGAAAAAACAAAAGAGGCGAAAGGGGATAAGAATGATAATGTAACGAATTCAAAATCTAAGAATTCCGAATCGCCGAAAGCGGACAAAGCGGGCGTTTTCAAAGCGGTCGATCCCGAAACGTTTAAAGAAAACAACGGCGGCAAAACAAACTCCGAAAAGGCAAAAAGCGGTGAAATTTCCTTAAAAAGCGCGGTTTTTTGCGGTGTTTGTCAAGGAATCGCCGTCATTCCCGGGCTTTCGCGGAGCGGCGCGACGGTTGCTTCTCTGCTTTTTTGCGGCGCGGACAAGGAAAAAGCCGCGAATTTTTCGTTTATGCTGTCGATGCCCGTGATCGCCGCGGGTTTCGTTGTCGAAGCGGTGAAAAATCAAGCGTTTTCTCTTCCTTCGGAGCAAATTTTCCCGATGTTAATAGGTATGGCGGCGGCGGCGGCGAGCGGTTTTTTCGCGATAAAAAGTTTCGTACGCTTTCTCAAAAAGAAAAGTATGAAAGGGTTCGCATACTATACCGCGGCGTTGGCGGCGCTGTGCGGAGCGATATTCGGAGTGGTTTGAGAGATTGCGGATATATGTCGGCATATCGGCGTTCGGCGTTTAGTGATTAGCGGTCAATGAATGTAGTTATTTAGCGGCATATAGTTGTTCGGCAGTCTGTGATCGGTGGTTAGTGAACGAGGTTATTTATTTAACGGCATATCGGCAGTCAGTGCTTAGCGGTCAGTGGCGGCGGTTAATAAATAGTGTTTAGTGATTTATTATCCTTAAATTCCCCTCCGAGGGAGGGGTAGTGGTGGGCGGTTGTTTTTAAATTCGGTTTAGAGCGCTTTTTTGAGCGCTTCTTCCGCTTCTTTTTTGAACGCTTCGATTTTGCTCATTGCGAAGTCCGCGATATCCGCCGTATCGTCTTTTATCAGCGGTGAGAGGTCGAGCGCGTAACTCATACTTTTCACTTCGTCGACGCTATGCGACTCCGAATACGTCGCGTTTGCGAGTCTGCGTCCTTGTGTTGCGAGGTCATAGCGTTTTCCTCCGCTTATCTGGCTGTCGAAGACTCCCAGCAGCGCGGCTTGCATATTTTCGCCCGCGGACAGGTCGAAGCGCACTTTTTCCGTATCGGGCAGCCAATCGAGATTTCGCCAGACTTCGCAGCCGAAAAAGTACAGCGGGCGATCTTTTTTCGGCAGGCTTCGAATCGCTTTGACCGCTTTGACGGCGACGCCGAGATGTGTCGCGTGTTTATCGAGGAGGTTATGCGTATAGACGGTTTGCGGTTTATGTTTTTTGAGGATTTTGGCATAATCTTCCGCGATCGAGATATTATTTGCCGATTTAATCGCCGAACTTTGGTAGTTAAGGAGGTAGAGCGCCTCATATTCTCCTACGAACGCCGCTTTGATTTGTTCGGTTTTGCGGACGTTTGCCATTTCCGCGTCGGAATATTCCTTATAGCGTCCGTCGCGCGCGCTGCCCGCTCCGTCGGCGGTAACGACGGCGACGAAGGAGCAATCCGCGCCGTAGAAGCCTTTTAAGATTCCGTCCGCCGCCATAATTTCGATATCGTCCTGGTGTGCGGCGAGGGCGAGGTAAGTTTTCCCCGCGGATTTTTTTGCGGTTTCGGGGATATAGACTTTTGCGGAATGATTAGTGAACGTCATTTTATAAAATCTCCTTAATTTGGTTTGGAAGTGTATCTTAACGTATGTCTTAATTTGGTTTAAATTTACATCTTAACGTATGTCTTAACTTATATTTAAATTTACGCCTTAATTTTATTTCCCGGCGTATGTATAGCGGTTAAACGTTTAAACCGATCAAATGCCGGTATAAAATTATTTGTTTTCATCGTATTTTCTGCGGCGTTTTAAGAATCGCAAAATTCAAAACTCTAAATTTTCGGCAGTGATGCGGCGGCGATCGCTTGTCCGACGCGTCTTTCGCTTTCGTCCGGGAGGATGATTTTTATATTCGAGCCTTTTGATTTCAGGAGTTCTTCCGCTTTGGTTTTGAGGGCGTTTCCGCCGATTCCGCCCGATACGCGTCCGAGCAGGAGGACGGATTCGATATCGTAGAACAGCGAATACCAGAGGATCGAATAGCCGAAGTACACGCCTATATCCTCAAAAATTTTTTCGATTAACGGGTTACTGTTATACAGATTTTGAATAAATTTCAATTTATCGTGTGGTGAAAGTTTTTTATCAAGTTTAATTCCCGCCGTTTCCGCGAGTCTGATCACCGAGTCTTGCGAAAAATATTTCACGCCGCATCCTTTGTCGCCGCTCCATTCGTCTTCCGCGCTTTCTTTTTGCATATCGACGGGTACGAACGCCAATTCGTTCAGCCAGCCTTTAATATTTCCCGCGGCGTCGATATAGCCGGCCGCCTGGCTTGTTCCCATAGCGATTCCGAGGACGCGTCCGCGGTTTGATTCGAGTGCGCCGGCGAGGGCGGCGACGTCGCCGTCGTTTGCGACTTCGAGTTTTGTTTTGAATTCCTTAGCGATATCGATATATATATTTTTTATATGTTTATCGAAGTCGTCGTCGGGGACTTTTATAAACAGCGACGCCGCCATAGCGCGGTTATCGACGTACACGCCCGCCGAACTTACCCCGATACAATCTACGCGCGGCAGATATTCCGCCGCTTTTTTGATCGAGTCGAGGATACCGTCTCTGTGGTATTTCCAGTCGGAATTCAATTTCGGGTGCCAGACGGTTTCATCGGAATAGACGACGTTTCCGTTTATTGCGGCGGCGACTTTTCTGTCGCTTCCGCCGGCGTCGAATCCGATTCGGCAGCCGTTATAATTTCCGCCGATCGTCATATTTTTTTCTTTTTGTTCGGGCATAGTTTCGATCGTTCTATATTCGGTTTTGAAGGGTTTTTCGTATATTTTTTCCATAAATTTCACGTCGAAAGCGCGTTTTCCCTTGGCGGAGAAAGTTTTTTCCATACGCGAAAAGAGTTTTGCGGGCGCGTGGATATAGACCTTATGTCCTCCGACGGTCCACAAAAGCGACTTGATCAATTTTTCTCCGAAGACCGCGTTTTCGCCGTCGTGAACGCCGTCGTCGTACACCTCCGCGCCGAAGCGGAAAATCCGCCCCGCGCCTTCGACCGCAATCAAAAAAGGGCGTCCTTTGCCGCTTTTTTTCACGCGCGCCTCGAAGGCGGTGTAGTATTCGTAAATCGGATAAAAATTCTTGTCGATAACGCAGTCCATTTAAATGCCGCTCCTTAGAGTTTTTTATTTTGTTATTTATTTTGATATTTTATTATTTTATTATTTATTTTATTATTTTATTTTTTGCGGGAGAAAACTTTTTCGTAAAAAAGTTTTCTCCCGCGCCCTCTTTCAAAAACTTTTAGTAAGTTTTGAACATAGAATGCGTTTTTAAATTGTATTAAACGCGTTTTTGTATTAAACGTATTTTTTATGTATTAAACGTATTTTTATGTATAAAGCGTATTTTTATGTATAAAGCGTATTTTTCACGTATAAAGCGTATTTTTACGTATAAAGCGTATTTCAAGATTATTCCCCTCCGTGGGAGGGGTTTAGGGGGTGGGGCGTCCTTAATTCCCCTCCGTGGGAGGGGGTTAGGGGGTGGGGCGAAACGTCGGCTTGATACGGACTATTTACGTCAATTCCGATATGACTTATAAAGCGGCGCATTTTAACTGCATTTCACTTATTATCCTTAATTCCCCTCCGTGGGAGGGGGTTAGGGGGTGGGGCGGCCGATAATAAACGGCGGTTAGTGATTAGTGGTCGGCGGCGGCCGATAATAAACTGCGGTTTACTATTCTCATATTCCGCAATCAATTCAATTCCCCGAAAAACCTATCCAAAGATTCTTTATCGGGCGGCAATTCTTTTTCAAAGATAAAAAACTCTTCGGTATGTTCCGCGCTTTGTCCGGCTTCGATTGAAAAAATCGGGCTTAACGCTTCAAATTCCGCGATCAATCCGCTTATATAACTTTCAAAATTGCAATTTCCGTCGGGGTATTCCGCGCCGTTTTGCCGTCCGAATTTTTTGACGAACGTCAGACCGTCGTTTGAGTAGGCGGCGATTTTTTTCTTGCACATAAGCCCGATTTTGAAAGGTTTTTCGATATTTTCGTCGTGAGAGAGTATGAGGTATCCCGGGATGAAGGACATTCTTTTATCGGCGTGGTCGTCGTAGGGCCAGAATGAAAAATTATTCGAGGGCAAAAATCCCGTATTCGGTTCGTTCAGCGGCACGGCGGCGAATCCTCCGCCTTTCATAACGGAGATGCCCCAAATCGCGGCGCGGACGGTATTTTCGCCCGTATTTTCCATAATATGACGGACTTTAAGCGCGCCGTTTTGAAACATCGTAACTTCCGAACGGAAACGCAGTCCCGTATTTTCTTGAATTTTTTGAGTAAAGAGCGCGGTTTTTTTGTCGCGGGAATTTTGTTCGCGGCATTCCTTAATTTCATATTCGACGGGGTAGTTATCGGGTATGTAAGTCGCGTCGTCTTCGGGCGACTTCCACATTCTATGTCCTCCGTAGAGATACCACGTTTCGCCTTTTTTGAAATTCTTGTCAAAATACGCGCCGTTTCTTTTCACTTCGCGTGAAAGGTCCTCAAAAAAAACGTTCCGCCCGTCCGCCGTTCCGTAATATATGATTCTCGGACCGATATCGACGGTGATTAAGGTTTTCAGCGCGCCGTTTGACATTTCGACGCACTTTCCGAAATTTTTGTATACGGTTTCTTTTACGGCAATCATATTTTATTTAAACCTCGTCATTATACTAATTAAACTTTATCCGTTATTACTTTAATCTTAATACGGTATACCTAACCGTTACTTTGATCTTATATTATATCTCTCGTTTTACTTTGATCTTATATTACATCTCTCGTTTTACTTTAATCTTATATTATATCTCTTTGCTTTAATCTTATATTATATATCTTGTTTTGTTTTATATTTGACTTTATATTATATATATTAGCATAATTAAAAGAAAATTTCAAGCGATATTAATTAAAAAAGAAAAAGCCTTATTTTTCGAACGAAATAAATTACTAAAAGTTTTTGAAAGGAGGCGCGGAGGAAAACTTTTTACGAAAAAGTTTTCCTCCGCATTTTCAAATAAAATAAAACACTACAAGATTATGAAAAGGGTATGGGAAAAACTTTTTTCAAAAAGTTTTTCCTAAAACGACAATTTTCAAAAAGTTTTTCCCGAAATAACTTATCCTTAAATTCCCCTCCGTGGGAGGGGGTTAGGGGGTGGGGCGACCGATTTGGGAAAAGTGAATTTTCCATTTAAAGCGATGATAGCATAAATTCCCCTCCGTGGGAGGGGATTAAGGGGTGGGGCGTAACGTCGGCTTGATACGGACTATTTACGTCAACGCCGACAGGACTTACAAAGCAACGCATTTTAACGGCATTTCACTCATTATCCGCAATTCCCCTCCGTGGGAGGGGATCAAAGGGGTGGGGCGACCGCTTGGAAAAAGTGAATTTTTCCATTCAAAGCGTGGAGAGCGGAAATTCCCCTCCGTGGGAGGGGATAA
>JAISNN010000088.1 GCA_031276195.1 Clostridiales bacterium | reverse complement strand
CGCTTTTTTTGCCCCTTTTTTAAGGCTTTTCGAGGCGTTTTTACCGTCTTTTTCGCCCATTTTTTTAGGCTTTTTAACTTGTTTTTTCCTTTATTTTTTACCGTTTTTTACCGTTTTTTTTACGCTTTTTAAGTCGTTTTTGAATGATCATTAACGGTACAAATCACCTTGTCCGCCGCTAATTTTTCAACATTTCGTCTATCATCTTGCACACGTAATTCAACACGGAATACACTTTTCCGTAGTCCATTCTGACCGGTCCGATCACGCCCGCCCGTCCGACTTCTTTGCCGTTCAGCGTATATTTCGCGGAAACGACCGCGCAATTATCCAGCCCGTTCGCCTCCTCTCTGCCGATTTTCACCGAAAACTGTATGTCGTCGCTCTCGTTGATCAAGCCGTTTAGATTGTCTTTTTTTTGCACGATATTGATAAATTTTCTCGCGCTGTCGCGGTCGTTATCGGGGTATTCGAGGATTTTATATTCGCCCTCCGTAACGATATTTTCGCGTTTTAGATTGACCTTAATGATTTCCATCACCCTGTCGAAAACCGACCTAAAAGCGGAAATTTCGCCGTCGATAATCGCGTCTATATCTCCCAAATCGTTGATATTTTTCCCCGTGAACACCGAATTGAGAAGTTCGTTCGCCGTATTTATATAGCCCGTGTCAAAGCCCTTCGGAAGTGTTACAAAACTGTCTTTTAAGACCTGTTTATTCGTGATTATGACGATGAGCGCGGTATCCTCGATAAGTTCCACGAGTTTGATATTCCTTATGACGATATCGTCGTCGTGAAGCAGCACGACGGAAGTATAGTTGGTCATATCCGATATGATTTTCGCCGCTTTTTTGATGACCTCCTCCATATCGTAGAGCCGCCCGTCAAACTGCCCTTTGATGATTTCGATATCCTTTTTCGTGAGGGGCTTATTTTGCATAAGTTCGCTCGCGTAGAGTTTATAGGCGGCGTTAGACGGAACGCGCCCCGCGGATATATGCGGCTGAGTCAAATATCCCATCTCCTCCAAAGCGGCAAGTTCGCTCCTGATCGTCGCGGAACTGACCTCGTTTAGGTGTTTATCCTTGATGTCTTGACTGCTGACGGGATTTGCCGTGGCGATAAAGTCGTCGATGACGGCTTTTAGAATTTCTTTTTTTCGTTTTGACAATTCCGGCATAATTCCCTCCCGTTCTAAATTTTTAAACCGCCGTCAATCCATTTTTCGGCATTCTTATAACCGCCGTAATCCCGCCTTTCGGCATTCTTATAACCGCTGTAATCCCGTCTTTCGGCATTCTTATAACCGCTGTAATTCCGTCTTTCGGTATTCGTATGACGCTGTAATCCCGTCTTTCGGTATTCTTATAACCGCCGTAATCCCGCCTTTCGGTATTCTTATAACCGTTGGCAGTCCGTGTCTTTCGCTGTTAGCAGTCAAACGTCTTAATTGCTAAAAATATTATATTCCATAGTATAAGCCCTTGTCAAGCGTTTTATGCAAAAAAAATAAAAAATTTTAGCGGTCAAATCATTCGACTGCCAAGAAAAGAATTTTTAGTAAAAATAAATTCATCCCCCAACAAAAAACACCGCGCAAAAATATGGCGGTTAAACTTTTAAATCAAGCATATATTCAAATCATTTGCCCGTCAAAACTCAAAAATTCTTGCTTATTCCCGTAAAATATTGTATAATATAAACCGAAGTTCAAAAATATCATAAAAACACGACCGAAATTCAAAATTCAAACACGGCGGTTTCCCGTTACCCGGAGATTAAAAATGAAAACAAACGATATCGAATTTAAAATATCAAAATACAACGGCGACGGGCGCGGAGTCGCGTTTTTCGGCGGCGGACGGAGGATTATCGACGGCGTTTTAAGGGACGAAACCGTCAAAATCGACGGGCGCGGCGGCGTCGAGATCGTTAAGCCCTCCCCCTTTCGGATCGCGCCCGCCTGCGCGGTCTTTTCAAAATGCGGGGGGTGCAACCTCCTTTTCGCCGAATACGAAGAGCAACTCCGCATAAAAAAAGCCGCCCTCGCCGAATGCTTGAAGGACTTGGGGGGCGATATTCCGATCGCGGACACGGTCGGAATGTACTACCCCTTTAAATACCGAAACAAAATCCATCTCGCATTTTCGGAAACGCCGAACGGACGGGTTAAAATCGGCTTTTTTGAGGAAAATTCAAAGCGCGTAACGGACTTTAAGGAATGCCTTCTGCACGACAAATCCGCGGAAATTTTAAAGGAAATTTTGAAAAATTTCGTCGCGAAATACAGGCTCAAAATATACGGAAATTCGCAAGAAGGCTTGCGCTACGCGGCGGCGCGCTTTCTCGACGGCGGCGTTATGCTGACCGTCGTTTCAACTTACGCCGCCCTGCCGAACGCCGATGAATTGTTCGGCGAATTGTCCAAACATTTTAAGGACGTTTCTCTGTATCTCAACGTCAACCGCCTTGAAAATTCTATGGTTTTTTCCGATAAATTCATTCATCTGGCGGGGAAAACCTCGCTCACGGGCAAACTTTGCGGCGTCAAGTTTGACTACTATCCGTCGGCTTTTCTCCAAATCAACGACCGTATGGCGGCGAAAGTCTATAACGACGTTTTGAACGCCGCCGATATCGACGGCGAAACGACCGTCCTCGACATATTCAGCGGAATCGGCGTTACGTCCGTCCTTTTCGCGAAAAAATGCGCGAAAGTGTATTCGGTCGAACTGTCAAAAGAAGCGGTGAAAGCGGCGGTATCCTTGAAAAAAACCTGCGGTTTGCCGGATAAAATCATAAATATATGCGGGGACGCGGGCGCGGAATTGACGAGATTGTCGCTCGATATCGACGACGGCAAACAAGAAGTCAAGGCGATCAATACGATAAGAAGCAAGAATTCCGCGTTCGCAAAACCTACGGGAAACGAAACGAAAAACACGAAAAACTTAAATGAAAATGCAAATTCCGCATTCAAAAAGCCCGCGGGAAACGAAAACGAAAATGCAAATTCCGCATTCGAAAAGCCCGCGCTCCGCACGGGAGAAATATTCGTACGCGAATATGAAAATCCGGAAAACGATAAAAACAACGAAACCGAATATCTTACGGCAAATCCTATAAATAAAAATCTCCTCGTATTTGCCGACCCGCCGAGAACGGGCTTGGGCGAAAAAGTCATAAGGGGGATTCTGCGCCTAAACCCTAAACAAATCGTCTACCTCTCCTGCAACCCGAAAACTTTGGGCGAAGACCTGAAAAAACTCACGCAAAATTATTCCGTGAAAAGCGTTACTCCCTACGATATGTTTCCGCAGACGCGGCACGTCGAAACACTGGTCATATTAGACGGAAATAAAAAATAAAATAATAAAAAACGCAAAACGCGGATACAAAGCGCGGCGCGGCGAAACGCCGGTCATATTAGACGGAACTAAAAAATAAAATAATAAAAAACGGCGGAAAAATTAAAATTACCGCCGCTTTTTGTTTTTTTATTTTAGAGGTTATAAAAATATGTGATAAAAATTGGTATAAATCCAAATCGGTCGCCCCACCCCTTACCCCTCCCACGGAGGGGAATTTAAGGAAAGGAACTTACGGCAACTACCGCTTTATCACACATTTTTAGAGATATCTTTATTTTTTTGATTTTTGGTTTTTAGTTTTTGATTTTTAGTTTTTAGTTTTTGGTTTTTAGTTTTTGGTTTCGATTTTTGATTTTAACTTACCTTTTTATTTTAGGCTTTCTCACGACTATCAAATAGTACACGGTGCCGACAACCGCAGCAATCGCTAAAAAGGAAAATACAATCCCGACGAGCGCGCCGCCGCCGTTATCGCCGACGACCCGTTCGCCCGTTACGGTTATCGTGATATCGCCCGTTACGTCTTGAAGTGTGATCGTTTTGAGCCCGTTATAGACCGTATCGCCTATTTTTACACTTTTAATTCGGTAATTCGGATCGGTAACGGTAAAATTAATCGTTACGCTTGAATTTTCGGGAATTGAGGTTAAATCTATATCGCCTAAAACATCATAGGAAACATAGGAGGGCTTTTGTATCGTAATGATATAATATGTCGGCGGTTCGGGCGGTATCGGAATTGCCTCACACTCAACGGTTATCGTAATATCGCTATTTAAATTCTCAATCGTAACCGTTTCAAGGCTGTTATATAAGATGTCGCCAATAAAAATGCTTGTTATTCGATAAGCCGAATCGGTTACGCTGAAAGTAATCGTTACGCTTGAATTTTCGGGAATTGAGGTTAAATTTATGCCGTCCGAAACCGTGTAGGAAACATAGGAGGGCTTTTGTATCGTAATGATATAATATGTCGGCGGTTCGGGCGGTATCGGAATTGCCTCGCCCGTAACGGTTATCGTAATATCGCTATTTAAATTCTCAATCGTAACCGTTTCAAGGCTGTTATATAAGATGTCGCCAACGGAAATGCTTGTTATTTGATAATTCGGATCGGTTACGGTGAAAGTAACCGTTACGCTTGAATGTTCTAAAACGGCGGTTAAATCTATATCGCCTAAAACATTGTAAGAAACATAATCGGGTTTTTGTATCGTAATACCGTAATATACGGGCTTCTTTTCTCCCGTAACGGTTATCGTAATATCGCTATTCAAATTCTCAATCGTAACCGTTTCAAGACTGTTATATAAGATGTCGCCGATAAAAATGCTTGTTATTCGGTAAGCCAAATCGGTTACGGTGAAAGTAACCGTTACGCTTGAATGTTCTAAAACGGCGGTTAAATCTATATCGCCTAAAACATCATAGGAAACATAATCGGGCTTTTGTATCGTAATGATATAATATGTCGGCGGTTCGGGCGGTATCGGAATTGCCTCGCACGTAACGGTTATTATAATATTACTGTTCAAATTCTCAATCGTAACCGTTTCAAGACTTTCGGACGGCATACCGCCAACGGAAATGCTTGTTATTCGGTAAGCCGAATCGGTTACGGTGAAATTAATCGTTACGCTTGAATTTTCTAAAACGGCGGTTAAATCTATATCGCCTAAAACATCATAGGAAACATAGGAGGGCTTTTGTATCGTAATGATATAATATGTCGGCGGTTCGGGCGGTATCGGAATTTCCTCACACTCAACGGTTATTATAATATTACTATTTAAATTCTCAATCGTAACCGTTTCAAGGCTGTTATATAAGATGTCGTCAATAAAAATGCTTGTTATTCGATAAGCCGAATCGGTTACGGTGAAAGTAATCGTTACGCTTGAATGCTCCGGAATAGAATTCAAATCTATATCGCCCGATATTTCAACGGAAACATAATCCGGTTTTTGTATCGTAATACCGTAATATACGGGCTTCTTTTCTCCCGTAACGGTTATCGTAACATCGCTCACTAAGTCCGCGATAAAGACCGATTCAAGGCTGTCGTAGGGCGTTCCGTTGACCGAAATGCCCGTGATTCGATACGCGGGGTCGTTCACGGAAAAACTAAGCGAAACGGGAGAATGTTCCGGGATAGAGTTTAGGTTCAGATTGTTTCCGACCGCGACGTCCACATAAGACGGCTTGTCAACCGTAACGGCATAGCGCGGAACGGAGGAATCCTCCTCGAATTCAAAGTCAAATCTTCTCGATGGACTGCTCATTCCAACCGTTAAAGAGTAATATGAGTTGTTTGTCAAATTTTGAATGACACTAATGCCCGCATTGGTGTCAAAATTTCTTATAGTCATTCTTTTAAATTTATAGCCTAAATCGGGTATAACGTATATCGGAAAACGAACCTGTGCGCCCGTCAACTCGACATAAAATACCCCCAAAGGACTGACCGTACCGCCCGTGCCGCTCACTACGGTTTCAAACTTAACCCCAAGTTCGCTCTCGGTCTTTTCGACGAATTCCGCATAAATAGTCATATCCGCGCGGACGTTTTGGATCGCGTAACTGTCCCCCGAAAACGAAACGGGGCTTCCGTCAACGTAAACCTTACCCCTTTTATAGCCCTGACTCGGCAAAAAAGTAAAGATTTGTGAACCCCCCTCCGCAACCTCGATATCTCCGCTCGGGCTTATCTCGCCGCCCTCGCCCGCCGACGCCTTTATGACGAAATTTTGGGTGAATTCGGCGCGAATCGTCTTGTCCCTCGTTACGTTGCTCAAAGTGATTTGATTCCCCGCAAAAGAAACCGCCTGCCCGTCCACAAAAACACCGCTCACGCGGTAGCCCGCGTTAGGCGTAACCGTAAAGGTTTGAGAATCGCCGTATGAAAGTTCCACAGTTCCGCTCGGGCTTATAGTTCCCCCTTCGCCCGCCTCCGCGAAAATATAATACGTTCCGTCAAAATTTATGCGTTTAAATTCGATATGAATAGTAGAATCTTGCTTGACGTTCGTAAAAGTATACGAATCCGAATCCCCGTATTCCGCCTCTCCGACCTTTGAGCCGTTCACAAAAACGCCATCGACTTCGTAGCCGTCGTTAGGAGTAAACGTATAGGTCATACTCTCGCCCGAATATAATTTCACCGTTCCGCTATTATCGATCGTCCCCCCCGCGCCCGCCGAAGCCGTTACGTTATAAGAAACGACGCGCCCCAGACCGTAGCCGGAATCATTGTCTTTTCCCGCCGCGCCGACGTCTTTGGCATAGTCGAATATGAGATTTTCCATAAAGGACAAGGTTTTGTCTAAAATCCTTGCGTTGGAATACAACGACGCGGTAAGCGCGGATATATGCGGAGCCGCCATAGACGTGCCGTTCCACGACTCATAGTCGTCATCGCCCGTCTGCACCGCGCTCTTGACGTTTATGCCCGGAGCGGCTACGTCGACGAGAGAACCGTAGTTTGAAAAGTAAGCGCGTTGCAATTTGCCGTCCAGCGCGCCCACGGTGATCGCGTTCGGAACCTTCGCGGGATCGTGATGTTCGACGGGTCCGCCATCGTTGCCGGCGGCGACGATCGAAAGAACGCCTTTGCCGTAAAGATTGTTTATCGCCGACGCGTAGTATGAATTACCCGTGTTTTCGGAGCCGAGACTCATATTGACCGCGACGACGTTCTTGCCTTGATCTTTTAAGGTTGCGACGTAATTCAGCGCGCTAAGCGTCCACGCGACGTAGCCCTTTCCGTCCGAACCCATAACCTTCAACGGCAAAACCTTGACGTTCGGCAAGGTCAAATCGACGATCGTTCCCGAAACGTGCGTGCCGTGTCCGTGTCCGTCCGTATATTGACTTTGATTTCCCTCCGTCGTGAAATTTTTGCCGCCCGAAGCGATTCTATCCGCCGGAAAAAGTTCGTGAGATTCGTAAAGCCCCGAATCGGCGACCGCGACGATTACCTCGGGCAGGCTTGAAATACCTCCGTTTGCCGCCGTCAAATAACTATTGAAACTCTTGAAACCCATAAAATTGTCCGCCGCGCCCCAAGAAAGATATGAATATGTATCCGGATTTTGCGAAGTCTGCGCCGAAGTTTCGGGTTCGCCGCCGTATTCCGCCGGCGCGCCTTGAACGGTCGTGATTTGGTCGGGAATGACTTCGAGAATTCCCTCCTGCGCGGACAAGCGCGAATAAGCCTCCGCCGCCGCGCTCTCCGAAGTGTATTGCAATATATGATAGTCTTGCCAGCCCTCCGCGTAAGCCGCCGCGCCGCTCTTGTCCACGCTCCCCGCCGAACGGACGATCAGGCGTTTCGTCTGGAACGGACGGGTCAGCAGTATGACGTCGCCGTCCTCGTAAACGTCGTAGCCCAAGTCCTCCGCCGTGCTTTTTAAAGGGAGCGATCCGGCGGCGTCCGCGCCGATCCGCATACCGTAGTCGCCGCTTTTGATGAAAAACGAAGACGAATCAAAAGTAAGTTTGTCCCCCGTCAGCCCGGCGAACTCGTTTAAGGAGATTTCGACTCCGCCGCCGTAGGAATTTAGACCCGACTTCCTAACGGTTATGCCCTCTTTAAAGGACGACATATCGTCGAAGCGTGAGATTATATCGTTCGTCTTGCCGGCAAACTCCGCCAAAGCGTCCAAAGAAAGCGCGCCGCCGTCAAAACGCGAAGGCTGCGCCGGCGCGAGAAAAGACAAAAATGCGGTAACGGTTAAAAATAAAACAAACAAAACCGGCTTAAATATTTTTTTGACCGTTTTATAAAATGTTTTTTTGTTTTTCATAAGTTATATTACCCTTAACAATAACGATTTGGTGTACGGTATTATTTTTAATTATATTATACTATAATTTGAGGGTTTTTACAAGTGAATATCATAAATTTTCCCTAAATTTTCCCCGAATTTTGGTTTTTAAGGGGGATTTTTTTGTTTCGCATAGTATTCTACTTTTTTATAAATTAGAAAATTAGAGTATTCTATTTCGCATAGTATTCTATTTTTTTAGGAAATTAATTTAAAAAGGGCAAAAAAATACCGCGGAATATAAACCGCGGTATCTTTTTATTTTTTTTTGATTTAGATTAATGTTTTTACCCGTCTTATTCTTCCGCGTCAAAGGCATTCTCCGCGTTGCAAACAAAAAACGGTTTAAAATACGAATCCTTGACTGCCGTAAGCCGTCCTATTCTTCGTCGAGATATTTTCCTTGCGCGTAGTATGCGACTTTGAACATAAGACCGCCCACTATGCCGCCGAACTCGGGCGCGCCGTCCACAAACAGATATTCGCGTCCGATATAGTCGACCATATCGGCTTTCGACATCAAGATGTCAAGGGCAAGCGACGGCGATTTAAATTTCATAGCGAGAAAGGGCTTGCATCTTTTGTACTCGCCGCGCCCGGACATACTCTTTCCCGCCTTTATACGCAGCCACGATTGAAGTTCGGGATATCCCTCCGCGACGAGCGCGTAGGCGCGGTCGGGGCTAGACTCCGTAACCTCTTTCACGTCCGGGTGTCCCATTTTGTTCAACTGGCTGATTCCGTTCGGGAGGAGATAGAAATACAGTTTGCAAAGCATAACTTGATCTTCTTCCTTTTCGGGCTTGTCCTTCGCCTGCATAAGCCCCGCCATACGGAGCAGCGCCATCAAAAGGTCTTTGAAAATTCCGAAATTTTTGAAAATTCCCTTGAATTTCGGAAGTACGGAAACCATTCCCTTGCCCGTAAAGAAAATTATGAATTTTTTCAAATTTGAAAATTCCAACTCGATATCGGGGTTTTCGAGAACCTCTCCCGCGTGCGTCGTCCAAACGCCGTCCTCCACGGAAAAATGAGTCGCCATCTTTCCGCCCTCGGCTTTTTCATATTTCGCGCTGATCTGAAAGGTGAAATTTTTGCCCTTAAACTTGTCGCCGAATTTCGGCTCGCTCTGGCAAATCACCTTCAAAAGCGGCACGGCGGCATAGAAAAAAATCCTCGCCGCGTATAAATCGCTCTGCGTAATATTCACTTCTTTTGCCATATTACACCTCGTCGCCCCAGAATTCGTCCTTTTCGATGTCCAATTTCATAACTTCAAGGACGTTTTTAACGATTCCCTGCGCGTCGATTTCGTGCATCGCCATAAGATCCTCGTGAAGTCCTATCGCCGAAAATTTGTCTTGAAGTCCGAGTTTTCTGAGCATACAAGCCTTTCCGCCCTCGACGATAACCTCCGCGACCGCGCTCCCCAAACCGCCGATTACGGTATGATCCTCGACGGTAACGATTTTTCTCGTCTCCGCGACGGCTTTCAAAACCGCTTCGCGGTCTATCGGCTTTATCGTGTGCATATTCAAAACTCTCGCCTTGATCTTGTGGTCAAAATTGAGAATGCTCGCCGCCTGCATCGCTTGATATACGCAAGAGCCGCAAGCGATAATCGTAATGTCCGTTCCCTCGATCATCTCGACCGCCTTCCCGACTTGAAATCCGTAATCTTTTTTCGCGTCGTAGACGACGTTGTCAAAGCCTCTGTTGATACGGATATAGAAAGGTCCGTCCGTCGCCGCCGCCGCTCTGACCGCATTCGCGGTTTCGATGCCGTCCGCGGGGACTATGATCGTCATATTGACGAGAGGACGTATGACGCCGATATCCTCGATCGCGTGGTGAGTCGAACCCGCCTGCCCGAAAGAAGTTCCGCCGTGCGTTCCGATAATTTTTACGTTGACGTTTTGATAACACACGTCCGTGTGAACCTGGTCGAGAGCGCGAAGACTCGCGAATACCGAAAAACACGACGCGAAAGCCGTCATTCCCGATTTCGCCAAACCCGCGGCGATTCCGATCATATTTTGCTCGGCTATGCCCACGTTGAAAAATCTTTCGGGATATTTGTCCAAAAAATCTTTCATTTTTGTGGAAGTCGCGAGATCGGGACTCAAACAAACGATCTTAGGATCTTTTTCTCCGAGTTCCGCGATGGTTTTTCCGAAAATTTCCGCCGTCGCAAGTTTTGTGCTTTCAACCGCGGTAAAGGTTATTCCGCCTGCCATATTATTTTCCCTCCTTATTCACTCTTTCGATTCTCTTCGCCGCGTATTCCGCGAGATCTTTTTTCGCCGTGGTATATTTCGCTTCGTCGAGCGCGCCGTAATGCCATTTGTAGTTGCCCGCGGCGTAAGAAACGCCCTCGCCCTTTACGGTGTCCGCGATTATGCAGAAAGGCTTAGCACCCCCCGCGATCGCTCTTTCAAGCGCGTCCGCAAGCGCGGGAATGTCGTGTCCGTTGACGACGATCGTCTCGAATCCGAATGCCTTCCATTTGTCCTCGAAAGGTTCGAGCGCCATAACGTCCTCGGTGTTTCCGTCGATCATATTGTGATTTCTGTCAACGATCGTGATGAGATCGAGCGTTCCGCGGTTTTTGAAATGCGCGGTCGACATAGCGGCCTCCCAAACCGAACCTTCGTCGCATTCGCCGTCGCCCAAAACCAAAAAAGTTTTATATTTTTTGCCTTGCAGTTTCGCCGCGAGAGCCATTCCGACGGCAATCGACGAACCGTGCCCGAGAGAACCCGTCGAAGAATCCAAACCCTTGACCTTGTTGCTGTCCAGATGAATGCCGAGTTTGCTGCCCGTCAGGTTAAAGGTTTTCAAATCCTCCTTCTTGACCAGCCCGAGCATCGCGAAAAGCGGCGCGAGCAAAATCCCCACGTGCCCTTTTGAAACGACGATCCTGTCCCTGTCGGGATCGGCGGGGTTTTTCGGATCGAAGTTCGCGTATTTGTAATACAAAAGCGTCATAATGTCGGCGCAACTCGAACTCCCCCCCCAGTGTCCGCTGCCCGCCCAATTGACCGTGTCCAGACAAAGTTCGCGGAGTTCCGCGGCTTTTTTTTCCAGATCCAGCCATTCCTGTTTAGTTAATGCCATTTTGATTTTGTTCCTCCTTTTTTGTTATATAATGCTTTAATTTACAGATTGTAAAAAAGCGTTTATTGTTTTAACGGGTAAAGCAAAGCATGTGCCGTATATAATATCGCCTCGGTTATCTCTTAACCTAAAAGTGGTTATTCCTATTAATTGCCCTTTTTCGTTTATCAACGGCCCGCCGCTGTTGCCCTCGTTTATGTTTAATGATAACTGAATCGCTTCAACGCTTGTTTCGTCATATACGACATTTACTAACGGCGACGCGACATATCCTTTCGCATACGCTAAACCAAATCCGTTACCGTTGCCGATAGTGTGTACCTCATCTCCGTACTTTAATTTATCCGCCTTACCTATCTTAAAATAATTCCGCGTACTTTTATCGATTTTTAATAAAGCCAAATCCGAATCGACGGCGCAATAAACTATATCGGCGGTCATATACTCCGTTTCATTATAAAACCTTACGGAAATATTATTTCGCATAGCGTACGCGCTTGCTTCATAATCATAATATCTAACGACATGTCTATTTGTCAAAATCAACCCGTCTTTGCCGATAACAACACCCGTAGCGTTGCCTACGGCAACTTGATTTTCATCGCATATTTTTATTTCAACGACGGACGGTAAAAATTTATCGCAAATTTCATCGCTCGTATATATTCCGAATATATCGTTCAATAATACGATTATAAAGCATATAAGAACAATCGCTAAAGCCGTTTGATAAAATCTTTTATTCATTAGTCTATATTTCTCATTTTAAAATAGTTGTCCAACGCGCGTTTTATTTCTTTTCCGTTTTGGCAATTTGATATATCTGCATCAAAAAAATAGCCGACATATCCTTGCAGTTCATAGGGAATATAACATGCATCATGATCTATATGGTGTTCAATCTTGCCCAATACATATTCTTCGGTAATTTTTATATAACCCAAGTGTTCATGCGGTCCGAAAGTCAACTCTTCGGGTTGCATAATCCTAATCGGACGTTTCAACGCCTCGTCTGTCATTTTGAGAATATCGCAGTCTCTAAAATCGTCCACAAATATTCTCAAACATCTTGTAGTTTTAGGTTCTAAGTCGTCCCAAAAAACGGACGCGCCGAATACATCCTCATAAAACAGCTTCATTTTTTCTAAATTGTCCATAGAATGACTCAGAACACCCCCGTATCACTATTTAAAAGGACTTCTATCTGTCAATCAACTTTTCTCATTTTAAAATAGTTGTCCAACGCGCGCTTTATTTCTTTTCCGTTATGGCATTTAGACATATCTGCATCTAAAAAATAAAAAACATATCCCTCTAACTCATACGGAAGATAACCGATAACATGTAATTTATATTGCGCTTTGCCCGATACGATTCCTTGCTCCATTACTTTTATATATCCCAACTCGTCGTGCGGAACGCAAGTAAGTTCCTCCGGTTGTATAATCCTTATCGGACGTTTCAACGCTTCGTCTATCATTTTTAAGATATTATATCCCCTAAAATCGTCTACGAATATCTTTAAACATCTTGTAGTGTTAGGCTCTAAATCGTCCCAAAAAACGGACGCGCCGAAAATGTCTTCGTAGAATAATTTCATTTTTTCTAAATTGTCCATAGAATGCCTCGGAACACCCCCGTATCACTATTTAAAAGGACTTCTATCTGTCAATTAACTTTTCTCATTTTAAAATAGTTGTCCAACGCGCACTTTATTTCTTTTCCGTTCGGACAATTTGATATATCTGCATCTAAAAAATAATCCACATACGCCGACAATTCATACGGAATATAACCGGTATGACGAATACAATATCTAAACTCGTCCGATAAATTCTCAGTGATTTTTATATATCCCAACTCGTCGTGCGGTACGCAAGTAAGTTCCTCTGGTTGTATAATCCTTATCGGACGTTTCAACGCCTCGTCTATCATTTTTAAGATATCATATCCCCTAAAATCGTCTACGAATATCTTTAAACACCTTGTAGTGTTAGGCTCTAAATCGTCCCAAAAAACTGACGCACCGAAAATATCTTCGTAGAATAATTTCATTTTTTCTAAATTGTCCATAGAATACCTCAAAGCCGCCGCGAAACAGGATATTTTAAAAGCGAAACGGAAATTACGCCACATAGCGTCCTCTTTTTTTCGCGTCTTGTACGCAAGGAATGCCGCGCGAATCCAAAAGAGATTTTAGCCTGCCCGGGTCGCTCAAAGATTTGCATTTTATACCGATTATTTTTCCGTGTCCTCCGGCATCCGACGGTTCGATAAAGGAAATAACAAAAACGCCCTCGCCGCTTTTATTTTTGGAATAAGAATACTTTTCTATCGAATATAATCCCTCTTCGAACCACGAAGTATTGTTATAAGGCCGCTTCCGTTGCTTATTATCTACGGTTCTTTTGTCCGTAAAGTATACATTTTCACCATCCGCCGCAAAAACATGATAATCTGACAACCTAATTGCGATAAAAATGGCAATCAAAACATAAAATGCGGCGGAACCGATCATTATGTATTTCCCAACGGAATTAAAATATTCTAAAACTCCCGCGCTACTGCCGTTTGAAAGAACAATCGCAATAAAAATAGCATTTGTCAGCAAAAAAGCGATAAGTATACAAATAAATCGGAAAACCATCAGGCTTCTTGTACGCCCGAACCAAGAAACATTTTTCCACAAATCTTTAATCTCGGAATTTTTAACCGTAAATTTCATAATATTCCCTCCGTATTCCCTTGATATCAATGATATCAATATTCTTTAAAATCGATATTCTTAAATGCGCGTAAAAAACGCGGTATAGTACCTCTTAAATTTTAATGTTTTTATATGCGCAAAACGCGGTATAATACCTCTTAAAACCTATGCTTTCCCTTAAAACATTATGCTTTATATGATTGAAAAATTATGATTGAAAAATACGGCGCGGCGTCTCTTAAATTTTGCCGCTTTTATACGCGCAAAAACGCGGTGCGGTACCCTTTAAAATTGATACGCTTTGCAATGAAAATTCCGATTCTTTATACGCGTAAAAAACGCGGTATAATACCTCTTAAAATTGATACGCTTTGCAATGAAAATTCCGATATATTTATACGCGTAAAAATACCATAAAACCGGAAAATAGGGAAACGCCTTAAAACGACGCTTCCCTATTCCGTTTTTCATTAAAACTTGTCCTTAATCGCTTTGTACGCTCTGTCGGCGACGTCCAGCGTAAACGCTATATCCTCGTCGGTTATCGCGGAATTGACAAAATGGTTGTGATGATTCGCAAAGAAAACGCCGCGTCTGACGCATTCGGCGACCCACGCCTGGTGCATAAAGAAATTCTCGTCGTTCGTATGGCGCATATACCACATAACGGGTTCGCCCGTGATGACGATCTCGCGTCCGTTCTTTTTTGCGACTTCTTTCAATCCGCCGTGGAGTTTGTCGGCGGTAAAACGCAAGGTCGCGATCGTGTTTTCTCTTTTCATTTTGTTTATGCAAGCCACGCCCGCGGCGAAAGGCTCGGCGGACATCCAATAACTTCCCGTGTAGAATACGTCGGAAACCGCCCCCTTCAACGAGTCGACTCCGCAAAGCGCGGAAACGTTATATCCGTTCGCGATCGCCTTGCAGAAAGTGATCAAATCGGCTTTCACGCCGTAGTGCGCGTCCGAACCCGCTATGTTCAATCTGAATCCGCAGCGTATATCGTCAAAAATGAGTACGATCCCGTGCTTTGTGCAGAGGTCGCGAATGCCCTTCCAATAGTTTTCGGCGGGAAGTTTGTTGTCCTCGAAGGTCGGATGATAATACGGCGTGGAGATAAAGGCGGCGATCTGACCGGGGTATTTGCTTATCAAATCCTCAAATTCCTTTATGTCGTTCCAATGGACGTAAAGGTTGTTTCCGACGTCCTCCTCGACCACTCCGGCATAGCCCAATTTTTGCATCCAAGGAGCGACGCCGTGATATCCCCCCTTTACCATAACGATTTTTTTCCTGCCCGTCGCGGCGCGCGCCGTCAAGACCGAAAGAGCGGTTACGTCGCCGCCGTTTTTGGCGAAAAACGCCCAATCTTTGCCCGTGGTGTCCGTCAACAATTCGGCAAAGTCAACCAAAACCGAATCGGGAATTGTGGTACAGTTTCCTTTTTTGAGTTGCGCCAAAGCGGCTTTGTCGACGTCCTCGTCGTTATATCCCAAAATATTCGGACCGTAAGCGCACATATAATCCAAAAATTTATTTCCGTCGACGTCCCAAAAATACGCGCCTTTCGCTTTCTGAGAAAAAATCGGGTAGTAGTCGACGGGAATCATACAGCCGTTAGAAGGGCCTAAATGCCCGTACACGCCCTGAGGAATGCACTTCAACGCTCTGTTGTACAGCGATCTGCTCTTGTCGTAAACGTTCAACTTGTCCATTAATAAAAATCCTCCTAAAATTAACCCAAATATTTCGGAACAAAGCCCAAAAGATGGCTCATATTGTCGAGCAGGGGAATCAATCCGCTGATGGCGAAAAGTCCCATACCCATCGCGCTGTAAACGTCGGTTTTTCCGTTTAATACGTCGTTTACGACGTTGAGATTGTCGAACACCATAAGCGCGCTCGGCTTTTCAAATCCGCCGATTTGCGCCGCCATACGCCCCCCCTTGACCGAAATGCCGATCGACGGACCGTTCTTGACCTCGATACTGATATTTCCGTCGGGCATTCTGCGCGCGATTTCGCGTCCGATGGGATCGGTATTCCCGATCTCCGCAAGGGCGTGAAAAGCGGTGTACGCGAGAAGTGTGGTGTTGTCTTTAAAATACGTCTTATCCGTCAAAAGTTCGGCTTTTTCCGCTTCCGTAGGTTGGAGATAGTGCGCCAAACGCTCCGTAAGTATATTGAATTCTTTCAAGACGAATCCGATCTTAGTTATCGCCCCGGACGGAATGGGCGTAACCTTTCCGCCGTCCACGAGAGTGTTGAACTTCTCGGGCGAGGAAAAATACAGTTTGAGCGCGCCCTTCGCGCCCTCTTTCAGGGCGTCGCCGCGAAGATAGACGCATTTCCCGTCGTCGAAAGCCAAAGCCATAGGCTCGCAGCCCTTGACGGAAAATTTCACGGTAATTTTTTTGCCTTTGACGGCATTACCCGCGGTTTCGTCGATGTCGCACAGTTCTTGAATGTTGCGCAACACGGCGTGCAAGTTGATGCCGGCTTTTGTCTTGACATCCATCATAAATAAAAAAACCTCCGATTAACTTTTGTTGGTATAAATTGTGGTGTAAAAATAGAGTTTTTAAAAAATCCGTTTTACCAGCCGCTTTAACGATTTAAAACGACGGAAAATATATCGGCATAGTACGGGTTCTTAATATTAATTATATCATACTTTATGTATAATTACAAGCGGAATAAAGAAAGTTTTTTTTATGACTCACATTTATATGTAAATTTTTAAATATTTACGGCGTAAAAAACCGCTTTGTAAACAAAATTTTTATATCGTAACGATACTCCATTCCAAAAAAACAACAGCCGCGCCCTGATTAACGCGGATTATAAAATCCCGAAATCCTAAATCTCTTTTCCGTTTCCGTCAAACAAAGGCAATTTTTTAAGATAGAATATGCTTTCCGTCCGCGTGTTTTATTAATCCGCATTCTGAAAATTCCGGAATACTATAAAATATAAATCCTAAATCTCTCTTCCGTTTCCGTCAAACAAAGGCAATTTTTTAAGATAAAATATATTTTTCCGCTCCGTCGCGCTCCCCTCGGCGAATACGCAAAGTTCCGCGACCGCCTCCGCCCCGACCTTTTCAAGAAGTTTATAAATCGCGGCGACGGTGTTCCCCGTCGAAATAACGTCGTCGGCTATGACGACCTTTTTCCCTTTCAGTTTGCCCGCTTCGTCCTTTGACAGCCAGAGTTTTTGGGAGGACTTCGTCGTGATCGAATTGACCTCGACCGAAACGGGTTCGTTCATATAGAGTTTAAAGCCCTTGCGCGCAGCCACAAAAAACTTTTGATTTTTCCTTTCGTAAAAAAGGCGCGAAACCTCCTGCGTAAAAGCTATCCCCTTGCATTCCGCGGTCAAAAAAATATCGAAATCCAGATTTTCGATTTTTTTGTACGCTTCCTCCGCCAAAACCTTTGTCAATTCGTTGTCGCCCAGCATATTAAAAGCGGCGATTTGAAGGGTTTCGCTGATCGGGCAAATCGGGAGTTTCCTCTCTATGCCATAAAAATCCACGGTATAGTACATCGATCTTATCTCCGTTTGTTTTTTTTCTTAAATTTTCTTGTCGTTTGTTTTTATATTTTTGATATTATTTTTTTATTGTTTTACATAGTTTGTTTTATATCGTTTCCGCGTAAAAAAACTTTTTTCACTCGTTACTTCCGCAATTCCGTATAAAAAACCCGTACGCTTTTTCCGTTGACAAACAGCGGTACTATACCGCGTAAAAAAACTTTTTCCGCTCGTTATTTCCGCAATTAGTATAAAAAACCCGTACGCTTTTTCCGTTGATAAACCGCGGTACTATACCGCGTAAAAACTCTTTTTCCGCTCGTTATTTCCGCAATTCCGTATAAAAACCTATCTCCCCGTTCCGTGATATACCAAAGCCAAAGTTCCCGGTCCGCAATGCGTCCCTATGACCGGACCTATGGGCTGAATCCAAATGTCAAGATTTTGATTGTTCAACTCCGCCGTCAATCTTTCTTTTAATTTGAGCGCGTCCGCCTCGCAGTCCGCGTGGATTATCGCGATCGGATATTTATCCAAATCCGTACCCTTGGCCTTTATGCCCTCCACGATGTGCGTAATCGCCTTCGTTCTGCCGTTGACCTTGGTCGTATTGACAATCTTTCCGTCGTCGCTCAACTTCAAAATCGGCTTAAAATTGAGCAGCGTCCCGACGGCGGCCTGCAAACCCGAAATTCTGCCCCCGCGCTTCAAATATTTCAAATCGTCCACGACGAATTCCACGGCGATATGCTTTGTGAGGTCTTTGAGATATTCGACCGTTTCGTCGATCGTATGCCCGCCGTCCATATATTTTTTCGCGAGATAGACCTGCATTCCGGCGGGCAGCGAAATCGCCCGCGTGTCGAATCTGACAAACTTTATTTTGGGATATTTTTCCTTTAATTCGGCGACGGCTTGATCCATAAAAGTGAACGTCGCGGACAGTTTGTCCGAAAAAGAAACGTAGAGAACGTCCTCTCCCGCCTTGAAATACGGCTCGAAATATTCCTTGTAATTGTCGGCGTTGAGAGCCGAAGTGCTGGGGGTTTTTCCGCTCCTCATCTCGTCGTAAAAGTTTTTGAAATCGGTTTTCTCGCCGAGATCGTAATAGAATTCCTTTCCGCCGATCGTGTAAGGCATTTTGATCACCTTTAAATCCAATTCGCGCGCCTTGTCAAACCAAAGTTCGCAGTTCGTGTCGCAAAACATAACGGCCATAATAAAACTCCTTTTTTTTGAATTTAAAATTTTTTGATTGATTCTTTTTTTGAATTTAACTTTTTCCCGATTTTGATTTTTTTCTTGAATTAGCGCGGTTTTTAACGCGCGTCGTTTTTGAATTTGTTTTTTTGGTAAGCAACGCTCTTTTTTGAATCTAACTCTTTCCCCGTTGGATTCTTTTTTTTGAATTTAACGCCGCTTGATTTTTTGAATTTGTTTTTAAACGATAATCTTTTTGAAATTAATGTCTTAAAATAAACGCCTTTTTTGTTATTATACCATAAAAAAAACACAATGTATAGTGTTTTGGATAAATTTATATTAAAAAAAGTTATATAGCGGTTAAATTTTTAAATCAAACGTACCTTTGATCTAAAACCGCTCTTATAAGAGCGGCGGCAAAATGCAAACATTTTGCCGGGTTTACCGCTATGACGGCATTAAACGGGTGAATTTTCCGCCCCGCGCCGTCAAAGCCGGCGGCGGATTTTAATCCGTATACCGTACGGATTAAAAGTTTAATCAGTATAATTGTTATTTTTTAGAAAAAATAGAGTATTCCGCGCTATAGAATACTATGCAATACAAGAAAAAACGATTGACATAAAAAACAACGGATCGGGATAAAAAACGCGCTCCGTATTATCGAAATACTGTATTTTTATATTTTTCCGCGTCTTAAATTACGCGGCGGCGGCCCCGATCCGCGAAAGTTTTAAATCAACTCAAATTTAATATCACGGAAATAATCCCGACCAGCCCGGCGGCTATCGTAACGACGGTATAGAACGTCGTAATTTTCGCCTCCGAATAACCTTTTAATTCCAAATGATGATGAAAGGGCGACATTTTAAATATCCGTCTCTTCGCCGCCTTAAAAAACGCCACTTGCAAAATTACGCTTACGCTCGACCATACGTATACGGCGCAGACGATCGGCAAAATCAACGGATTGCGCATAAATATCGCCGCCGCCGCCAAACCTCCGCCGATCGCCAGCGAACCCGTATCGCCCATAAAAATCCTCGAAGGACCGGCGTTTTTCCACAAAAAACCCAGCAGAGAACACGAAAAAACCGCCGAAAAAACCGCCAGCGAAAACAAACCGTCCGCGAAAGCCGCCGCGCCGTAGTGCGCCGCCTCCAAATAGTACAAAATTCCCGCCGCCGAAAAAGCCGCGAAAGCCGCCGCGCCCGAACCGCCGGCAAGCCCGTCTATTCCGTCCGTCAAATTTACGGAATTCGTTACGGCGACGAAAACGAAAATCGAAAAAGGTATGAACCATATCCCGAGATCGACCTCAAAAACGGAAAAAGGCACTTTTACGGACGTTCCTATACCGTCGTTATAATATGCGAAAAGCGTCGCGATGACCGCGATTCCGAGTTGCCCGACGACCTTTTGATATGGCTTCAAGCCCTCGTTCATCCCGCGTCGAACCTTTATAAAATCGTCCAAAAAACCGACGATTCCATAACTTGCCGCCGTCAAAACCGCTACGAGAGAAAGGCGGTTATAGCCGACGGAAAGAGTTATGAGCGCGGCGGGAATGATAAAAATGAAGCCGCCCATCGTGGGAGTTCCGACCTTTTTTTCGTGGTGTTCGAGGTATTTCAAAATAGGCTGCCCCGCCTTTATCCGTTCTGTAATTTTTATTACAAACGGCGAAATCAGCATCGATACGGCGAAAGCCGCGAGAGCCGCGAGAAGTATAATAATTAGGTTTTTGTATTCGCTCATAATACTTAAAAGCCCTTATTTTTTCGCGGTATAATACCGCGTTTTTAGCGGATTTATTTATATTTAAAAACCTATTTTTCTTTCCGTTTTTCCGCATTTTAAAAAGCGGATTTTCGCGGTATAATACCGCGTTTTTTGGCGGATTTATTTATATTTAAAAGCGGATTTTTAAGCGTATCGAAGCGCGTTTATCAACGCTCGGATGCGATAATTTCCTCTATAACTCTCCTGTCGCCGTATTCGTATTTCACGCCCTTAATATCTATATAATCCTCCGCTCCCTTTCCGGCGACGACGATAAGGTCGTTTTTTCCGGCTATTTCATACGCCTTTTTTATCGCCTTTTCTCTGTCTATTATATTCATATATTGATCCGTTATACCCTTTAAGCCGTTTTCGATATCGCGTATTATATCTTCCGGCTCCTCGAAGCGCGGATTATCGGACGTGAGAATTGTAAAGTCGCCGTAGTCCGCGGCGACGCGCCCCATAATCGGGCGTTTAATTTTATCGCGGTTTCCGCCGCACCCGAATACGCATATCAGCCGTCCTTTGGTGATCCCCCTCGCCGCTATGAGAATTTTTTTCAGACCGTCGGGAGAATGCGCGTAGTCTATGACAAAGCCGCATTTTTCCGCCGTCAAGAGATTGAACCGTCCGGGAATTTCGGGCAGACTCAAAAGGCTTTCCGCGGAATCTTTCAGCGATATATTCAAGAGCCGCGCCGCCGTCATCGCGGCGAGAGCGTTATATACGTTGAAAAGCCCGGGTATAGGCAGGCGGATTTCCTCCACGTCGTCGAAAAGATTGGCAAAAAAACCCGAACCCGCCATAGAAAGGCGTATATTGATCGCGAACACGTCGGACGGATTTTTGATTCCGTAACTTATGACTTTCGCGTCAGAGCCGTTGATAATCTCCACGCCAACCGAATCGTCGGCGTTTATAACGACGCTCCGCGCGTGTTTTTTTGTGAAATACGACTTTTTGACTTCGGCGTATTTTTCCATCGTCTTAAAAAAATCTATGTGATCTTGCGAACAATTTGTGAAAACCGCCACGTCGGCGATGATCGGGTTTATCTTTTTTAGGTATATCGCGTGCGCCGAAACCTCCGATACGACGACTTCCGTTCCGCAATCTCTCATTTTTTTCAAAACGGCAAAAAGTTCGTACGGATCGGGCGTAGTCATATCCGTCTCCCCGCGCAAGCCGTCGATAATGTTTCCGATCGTGCCGATAAGCCCCGTTTTTATGCCGTTTGAATATAATATATGGTATATCATATGCGCTATCGTAGTCTTTCCGTTCGTACCCGAAATCCCGATGAACCGCATACCCGCCGCGGGGTTTCCGAAATAGTTCGCCGCGATGAAAGCGTATGCCTCTCTCGCGTCCTCGACTATTATGTACGGGATTTCAATTCCGTTTTCCGAATAATTTCCGCTTTCCTCTTTCGGCGTTATTTCACCTCCGCAAACGTTTTGCGTTTCGTTTTCCGAATAATTTCCGCTTTCCTCTTTCGGCGTTATTTCACCTCCGGCATCAGCCGTTCGGTTTTTTAATCCGGTTTCTTTCTCCGAAAAATTCCCGATTCCTTTTTTTAACGCTCTTTCGTCGTCCGACACAATCAGCGCGGCTCCGTTTTTTAGCGCGTCAAAAATATAGTCGTTTCCGTTCGCGGCGGATCCTCTGACCGCGATAAAAATTCCTCCGTTTTTCACCTTTTTGCAGTCAATCGCAAGGTCGGTAATTTCAAGAGGCATAGCCCCACATTTTTTCACGATTTTGACATTTTTTAAGAGTTCGACAAGTTGTTTCATTTTTTATCACCTTATTTTTATATTCGCTTCAAAAGCGTTTTTTTCTATATTTTTTGACGTTTTTATCTCTTTAAAGGTCTTTTAGAATATATAAACAGATTATATATTCTAAAATTTACCCCGTAAATCTTATAGATAATAGAATACTTAAACAGATTAAGTATTCTATTATCCGGAAATATTAGAATACTATGCAAACGCGCCGCATTTTGACGCGCCGCAAAAAAAATTAATTAAACGGATTGCGGCATCGCCGGTCAAATATGATTTGAAAGCGTAACGGGTATAAAAAAGCGCGTCCTAACCGGTCGTGATATATACGACGTTTCTCGCCGTAATCTTACTCCCCGCCGCGGGAATTTGATATGTAATGAAATCCCCATCGCCCTCAAATTCGTATGAAATTCCCATTTTTTTCAGCAAACTTTCCGCGTCGTAAAAGGCCATTCCGCGCAGGTCGGGCATTTCAAATTCCACCATATCGGCGAAATCGCCCTCCGTGAAATTCGGCTCGATATCGAGATAATTGAACATCGACGAAAATATTTTACCAGCGTACGGCGCGGCTACGATACTCCCGTAATACACTCCCGTCCCGGGTTCGTCCACGATGAACATCAACACGTATTCCGGATCGTAAGAGGGATAAAAACCGATAAACGAACCGATATATTTTCCCTGCGCGATCCCGCCGCCGCTTTGATATTTCTGCGCCGTTCCCGTCTTGCCGCCGATCGGATAGCCCGGAACGCCGGCCGCCTTTCCCCCGCCGTTTTTCACGACGCTTTCCAAGTATTGCCGCATAACCGCGCTCGTTTTTCCGCTCACCGATACGCCCTTTATTTTAGGGTAATTCCTTAAAACAATCTTGCCGTTCGTGTCGATTATTGACGAGACCAAATAAGGCGTCAAAACGTTTCCGCCGTTGACGACCGACGTAACGGCGTTCAAAAGTTCGACGGGCGTCATCGCGATCGCCTGCCCGAAACCGATACGCGCGAGATCGACCGTCTTGACGTTCTTTTCCGCGATCGAAAGCGCGGAAGCCTCGCCCCTCAAATCTATGCCCGTCCGCTCGAAAATTCCGAATTTTTTTAGGTATTTATAAAACCTCTCCGTACCTAACGCCTGAACCAAATCCATAAAAACACAGTTGCAACTGTTTTGAATGCCCTCGATAAAGGTCTGCGTGCCGTGTCCCTTCGTCTTCCAGCATTTTATTTTCTGTCCGTCGACGATTCTGTATCCCGGGCAGGTGAAAAGTTTGCTTGAATTCACAAGCCCCTCCTCCAAAGCGGCGGCGGCGGTCAAAATCTTAAACGTCGAACCCGGCTCGAAAACGCCCGAAATAAGCGCGCTCTTAGAATTCTCGAAAAGCGCGGCTATATCGCCGCGCGGAACGTAATTCAAGTCATAAGACGGATATTGCGCCATCGCCGCAACCTCCCCCGTCTTGGCGTTCATAACGATCGCCGCAACGCCCTTTGCTTTATGCGTTTCCGCGGCTTCCGAAACCGCGCTTTCGACGATGCTCTGAATTCTATAATCCACGGTCAAATTGACGTTCATTCCGGGAATCGACGGAATATAAACCGTCGCGCCGCCCTTTAAACCCTTTCCGATAAGGTCGGTTTCGGTGAGACTGCGCCCGTCCGTCCCCGTCAGGTATTTGTCGTAAAAAAGTTCGATCCCCGATTGTCCGCTCCCGTCGCCGTTCACAAATCCCACGACCTGCGTCAAAAAATTTCCGTAAGGATATACGCGGTTGTTTTTAGAGGAAAAATATACGCCGTTCATTTCACGCGACATAATGTCCAGCATAGTGTATCTCTCGACGTTTTTCGCGACGGTAATTTCGGATTTTTTATGCGCCTTGATCTCTCCCAAAAGTTTTTCGCAATCCGCATCCAAGAGTTCGCCCAACGCTTGCGCGACGCTTTCCGGGTCCGAAACGGCGTTCGGACGGACATAAACGGTGTATTTTGTCGAATTTTCCGCCAAAACCACTCCGTTTCGGTCATAAATTTTTCCCCGTTCCGCGTCGAGTTCGAGATCGCGCGTCCATTGATCAAGGGCTTTCGCCTGCAAATCCGCCGACATCACGACCTGAACGTAAAAAAGCCTGCCAAGAAGCGCGGCAAAAACAAAGGCTATCAGCACGGTGAACGCGGACAACCTACGCTTAAAATAAAAATTGAAATTATTCATAAAAAACACTCCGGACAAAACGCAAAACCGACCGAAAAAATAAAATCGCTATAAACTATATGCCGCATATAAAAACACTATGATAAAAATACGAATAAAATAAAAACAATACCATAAAAATACAGAGTCAAAAAAAATGTGAATAAAATAAAAAACAAGCGCGGCAAAAGCACAAATACGGAAATACGAATAAAATAAAATCAACCGCCGTCAAAAATACTATGGCAAAAAATACTAATAAACCGACATAAAATCCCCTAAAAACACAACAAAAAACGGCTTATTTATATACTCTGTCCGCATACTTTAAGCCGTTTTAAATTACGGAAAACGCCATAAAAAAAACCGCGGCAAGCCTCGCGGAATACAAAAAAAATACAATGCCATAAAAACACAACAAAAAAAACGGCTTATCGTGTACCATATCCGCATACTTTAAGCCGTTTTAAATTATACTAGTCAAACTTTTCAAATCCTATTTGTCCGAAACGCTCTCAATCTCAACCGCCGCTGGTTGCGAACTGTCGACGGGCGCGCCGCCCGTTCCGCTTTGGTTGGAGATTATAAAGACGGCGAGAGCCGCCGCAAGCGCGACGTACACGCACACGACGAACTTCCCAAGCCCCGTCAAACCCGTTGCGCGTCCCGTTCCGTCCTTTTTCTTGAAAAGCGATCTGAAAAATCCCGATTTGCCGCCCTCCGTCTTTGAACGCCCTTCATACGCGCCGTTAAATTCGCCGTCGATGTCGTAAAAATCCGCGCCGCGCTTCTCGACTTGCCGTACGCGCCTAAAATTGCTCGGCTCGACGACGCGGATCGAGTCCGCGCCGGAGGAAATTTCAACGACCTTTGCGCCGTCGTCAAAACCGCCGTATACGCTATCCGTATCCACCCCGGCAAAGCCTTCCGCGGAGTATGAAAAATCCCTCTCAAAACGCGGTTCTATACCGTCGGTTCCGACGTTCAAAATCTCGCCGTTTCTGTTGTTTTTTACCGTCTCGTATATGTATTTTACCTTGTCGTCGTAACTGTCCAAAGCGGCTCTTTTTTCCTCGTGTTCGCGTAAAAGTTTGTTGAGTTCTTGCCGTCTGTCAAAATCCGAACGAACCGTAGACACCGCGTTTTCAAAGAAACCGTCCGACGACGAACCGCTCCCGTAAAAGAGCCTCTCCGCCGGCGACGCGCCGTTTTGCGCGCGCGAAACGTTCACGCCGAAACCCGCTTCCGCGTTTAAAGCGGATGTGCCGTATGCGCCGCCGCTCGGAACGGAATTATTCACATACGCTCCCGCGTTTTGAGCCGGATTATTCACATATGCGCCGCCGTTCTGATACGCGCCGCCGCTCGGAACGGAATTATTCACATACGCTCCCGCGTTTTGAGCCGGATTATTCACATACGCACCGCCGCTCGGAACGGAATTATTCGGCGCGCTTACGTACAAACCGCCGTTCGCGGTATTCGCGTTTCTCGTCCGCGATTCAAAATTCTTGTTCCTAAGGGCAAAATCCACATAGGATTCGGGTCTGCCGCGCGTTTGTTGAAAATCGTTTTGATTCGCGCCGTTTTGTCCCGCGTCAAAAATCCCCGCGCCGCGGTTTTCGCCGCGATCGGGTATATTTACGGCGTCGCCCGCTTGAACGGCATTCCCCGCCGTTTGCGCTCCGCCCGCGTTCGCAGCGGTTTCGTTCGTTTTGATAATGGGCGCGTACAGCACCCTTACGCCCTCCGCCTGCCTTCTTTGTTTGTCGACGCGCTCGGCTTCTTCGTCGCCGTACTCGGTAACGCCGGCGTAACCCACGGAATATTCACCGCGTCCGCCGCGCGCGAATTCGCCGCCCGAAAAGTTAGCCGTTGCGGACGGTTGCGTTCCGCCCGAAAAGTTAGTCGTTGCGGACGGCTGCGCTCCACCCGAAAAGTTAGTCGTTGCGGACGGCTGCACATCGTATTCAAACGTAGTGCGCGCTTTGATTTTGTTCGTCGAATTGCCGGAAGTCAAAGCGGATTTGTATCCGCTCTCCCGATCGCCGAACTCGCTTCTAAAAGAGTAATCCATGAGCGGTCCCCCTGTAAAACCTGTCATTTCTCAAATCAGATAAGTTTGACTTATGTTTTTATTAATTTTTATCGGTTTTTTACCGATTTTTCATCGGTTTTTTATTGAATCACGATATTTTATACCGTTTATTATATAAAATTATTCGTTTCATCCGTAGATTTTTTGCCTTTTTTGCGTTATATTAATGCCGCGCCGCCGCGTTTTTCCGCATTTTTTAATGCCGCGCTGCCGCGTTTTTCCGCATTTTTCGCCTCATTTTTATATGCCGCAAAAAATTACCCGCCTTACGCCTTCTCCAAGATTCTCAGTTTCGCGCTTGCCGCTCTCGGATTTGCCTTCAATTCCCCTTCGTCGGCAGTCAGCGGTTTTTTTGTCAGAATAATCCCCTCTCTGACCTTTCCGCACGTGCAAACGGGCATACCCTTGCCGCAGACGCAATCGCTTTCCATATATTTAAAGGCTTGCTTGACGATCCTGTCCTCCAACGAATGAAAAGAAATTACTTCGATGATTCCTCCTTTTTTTAACCGCCCCGCCAAGGAAAGTATTCCCTCGTACAATCCCGCGAGTTCGGAATTTACGCAAATTCTCAAACTCTGGAATACCCTTTTGCAAGGGTTTCCGTCCGCGTACCGAAATTTTATCGGAACGCTGTCCGTTATGATCTCAGAAAGCGCGCCCGTGGTTTTTATCGGCTTTTGCTTTCTGTTTTTGACGATGTTTTCGGCGATCCGTTTTGAAAACCTCTCCTCGCCGTATTGAAAAAATATTTTCGTAAGTTCGCTCTCCGAATATCCGTTGACGATATCGAAAGCCGTCAATTCTTGCTCTTGATCCATCCGCATATCGAGTCCGCCGTCAAAGCGGTATGAAAATCCCCTTTTCGGGTCGTCGATTTGATAGGACGACACGCCGAGGTCGAGCAGTACGCCGTCCAACTTAGCGATTCCGAAGTCGCCGAACCGTTTCGCGACGTTTTTAAAATCGTCGTGAATGAAAGTGATTTTGTCCGAATACGCTTTAAGACGCAAAGACGCCGCTTTTATGGCGTCGCCGTCGCGATCCACGGCGATCAACCTGCCGGAAGTCAGCCTTTTTACGATTTCGAGGCTGTGTCCGCCGCCGCCGAGAGTCCCGTCGAAATAAATTCCGTCCGGATTTATATTCAAACCCTCTATGCACTTGCCGAGCATTACGGGAACGTGATTAAATTTCATAATTTTTTATTTTCCCGTTTTAAGTTTAGCGGTCGGTGATCGGTGATTATGCGGTTATAGCGGCGGTTATTTGCCCGCGTTCGGTTTAGCGGTATTTTTCATTCCGTATTTTATTTTTCAGTTTTTTTCTTTCGCTTTATATTATATAGTATCAATAATATAGCGGTTTTTTAGCGGTATTTTTCATTCCGTATTTTATTTTTTAGTCTTTTTTCTTTCGTTTTATATTATATAGTATCTATAATATAGCGGCTTTTTAGCGGTATTTTTCATTCCGCATTTTATTTTTTAGTTTTTTTTCTTTCGCTTTATATTATAGTATCTATATAGCCGTTGCGTTTTTTTATTCGCCGTCTTGCGCGTCCGCGTTTTGTCTTTGCTTGTCTTTTTCAAATTCGGCTTTTTTCATCTTCATCTCGTACAATTTTTTGATCATCGTTTCATAATTCGATCCGCCGAACAGTTCGTCGTATCTCTCCGCTCCCCAAAGCGTCAACTTGTCCGTCGCGCCAGAAACGACGATTTCCTTTTTTATGGATGCGAACGCCTTGTATTCGTTTTTCAAAACGAACCTGCCCTGCTCGTCCACGTCGGGAAAATACAGCGCGTCGGCGGCGGCGTTCAAAATCATCTGCCCGTCAAAGTCGAATATATCGGCGGCGGCGTTTAGGGCGATCAGGTCGTCCTCATACTCGCGCGCCTTTTTTGCGGAAAGAATATAGATACAGTTTTTCGGACCTTTCGACAGCGCGAAATCGTCACCGAGTTCGTCGCGGTAGCGCGACGGTATTCTCATACGACCTTTTTCGTCTAATAATAAACGTTGATTTCCGCTGAAACTCATTTTCTCTCCCGAATTTTAAAAAACAAACGTCATATCTACTCCGAAGTCAAAGTCCAAAGCCGCCGAACGGACTTAGCCGTCGGTCATTTTCCCCTATCGGTTCAAAATTCAACTCCGCCGAACGCCCGAAACAAAGCGAATACGGTCTGTTTTTTTATCACGTCATTATTATATCACATATCTTCTCCACTTTCAACCCTTTTTCACCAAAAAAATCAAAAATTTTTAAAAATTTTTGATTTTTTTTCCGAAACGGCATTAAGCGTGTTTTTTCGTCAATGAAAAAACGCGGATTTTCGCGAAAAATATTGTTTTTTGGGTAAATATATATTAATTTTTTTAGCCTTTTAATATGAAAATTACAAAAAACCCCCGATTTTGAAGCAAAAAATTTAAAAATGGAAATTCGTCCCTACATATCCACACAGTTATCCACATTTTCGTAGTTTTATCCACAAAATCTCTTTTTTCAACAAATTTATAGGTTATGAACATTTTTTTATCCGGATATATTTTCGTTAAACTTTAAAGTCCGGCGGCGTCCGATCTAAAAAGACGCCGCATTCATTTGCCGTGAGAGGCGAAAAATTCCCATAACGACCCCATTATTCAACGCCTCACTTTTTTGTAACCCGAAAACTCAACGCCGCCGCGCCTCTTTTACAATTCAAAAAAATCAACGCCGCCGCGCTTTTTTCAACTCCCAAAAAACTCAACGCCGAAAAATTATTTAAAGTTTTTGAAAGAGGGCGTAGGGGGAAAATACTTTTTTAAAAAAGTTTTCCGCCGCGTTTTTTATATCAAATAATTAAAAAAAATTTGCAAATATATATTGACTTTTTAGTGATTTATATGTATACTATATACTATACTAAATAATATCCTTAAATAATACCCTTATCGTTTTTTATTGCTTGCGCGGAATTTTAAACGGAATATTTGCGCCGCGCGGGATACCGCCGAGGGTTGTTTATGGCGATTACGAAAAATATCGGGGAGTTTTTTCGATGAGCAAGAAAAAAGCGGTCAAAAAAAATAAAAAACTCAAAAAAGTTCCGCCGAAGTCAAAATCGGAATTGAGAGCCGAGGCGAAAGCGCGCGAAATCGCCAAAAAAAAGGCTAAACTCGCCGCGAAAAAACAAGCGAAAGCGAGATTAAAGGCAAAGGAACGCGCCGAAAAGAAAAAAATAAAAATAGCCGTAAAAAACGAACGGTTAAAGAAAAAATATCCCTACGTCATCCCCCCGAGAAACGCCGCTTTGACGCGTTTCCTCACGGGGCTTATCATCGCGGGGCTGCTGCTCACCGCATACTTCTTTTTTAATCCTTTGGCGACCGTCAGGTTCGACTCGAAGGGCGGGAGCGACGTCGACCGCCGCGTGGTATGGAAGTTGTCGGTTATAGAAAAGCCGGATTTCCCCGTCAGAGAGGGATATGTCTTTGAGGATTGGTACGAAGATCCGGAATTGCAAACAAAATTTGATTTCACGTCAAAAATAACGGCAGATACGACGCTTTACGCGAAATGGATTCCTTTCAATTTCCCGATAAACGTAGTGCTGAACGGAGGCGGCTATGCGTCGGGAGCCATTCCTTTGGGTACGTTTACGGTCGAGGAGGAGATAACTCTCCCCGGAACGGAACAAATGTATAAAGAAGGGTTTATATTCGCGGGCTGGTATACCGACAGAGATTTTATTCCCGGAACGGAGATCGCGTATATCCCGGCGGGTACGGTAAAACCCGTTACGATATTCGCAAAATGGATCGCCGCGCCCTCCCCCTAAGCACAAACGAGGGATTTAAAAAAAACATTACGAAAAAAAGAAACCGGACCGTAAAAAAGTTTTTACGGTCTTTCTTATGAAACTCCGAATAAAACGAACCGCCCTCTTTCCGGACACGAAATATTCCGCTTAAAACCGCGAATAAACATATTGCGTGAAAATTGTAAACGAATTCCCAAAAACTACAAAAAATTTTATTGCGTAAACGCCGTATTTTTGATATAATGAAGTATATTGGCATATTAAGTATATAGGTATATAAGTATAGGTATAGATATAGATATGGATATAAGCGATAATATTATTATATAAGTATAAAGAATACGGACATATAGATATATAAAAAATGCCGCTTAAAAAAAGCGGCGTTCGGTCAAAATTCAATTCGGCGTTTAAAAGGATTGTTTATGAATTTTTGTTATCACATTCCCACAAAGGTGATTTTTAAAAACGACGCTTTCGATGAAATTCAAAATTGCAGACTCCCGGGCGGCAAGGCGTTGATCGTTACGGGCGGAAATTCGGTCAAAAGGTTCAAGTATCTCGACCGCCTGACGACCGAACTAAAAAAATGCCGCACGTCCTACGTCGTCTACGACAAAATCGCGCCCAACCCCTTCAAAGCCAACGTTCAAGAGGCGGCGGAGTTGGCGAAGTTGGAAAAATGCGATTTCGTAATCGGTCTCGGCGGCGGAAGCGTTATGGACAGCGCGAAATGTATCGCGATGCTCTACAAAAACGGCGGCGACCTTTGGGACTACGTTTCGGGCGGCACGGGAAAAAACCTCCCGATGAGATACGGCGCGCTTCCGATCGTGCTTTTTTCGACGACGGCGGCGACGGGTTCGGAAGTCAACCCGTTCGCGGTGATAACCAAGGAAGTTACTTGCGAAAAGGTCGGACTCGAAGGCGAATGCCTCTATCCCGCGATAAGTTTTATCGATCCGAAACTTACGCTGTCCGTTCCGTGCGAACTGACCGCGTTTCACGGATTCGATATCCTTATGCACGCCGCGGAAGGTTACATAAACAAAGCGGCGTCCCCTCTTAGCGATATGTACGCCCTAAAAAGCGTCTCGCTCGCCGCAAAATATCTTCCGAAAGCCGTTGAAAACCCGAACAACCTCGAAGCGCGGAAAAATCTCTCCTACGCGAACGTCCTTTCGGGCTTTGTCGAATGCCTTTCGGGCTGCACGTCGCAGCATTCTATGGAACACGCGCTCAGCGCGTATCACCGAAGCCTGCCGCACGGCGCGGGGTTGGTTTTTTTGTGCGAAGACTATTTCAATCATTTTTTGACGGTATGCCCCGACCGCTTAAAAGATTTGTCCGCCGCCGCCGGTTCGTATCCCGCGCCCGAGGGTTTTATCGAATTTCTCCACAACCTGAAAAAGTCTTGTTTTGTCGCGAATATCGACTATAAACGCTACGGAATGAATAAAAATATGATTATAAATTATACAAAAAACGCCATCGACGTTATGGGCGATCTTTTCAAATTCGACAGAAAACCGCTCGACTTCAAGGACGTTATGAAAATTTATAATCTCAGTTTTATGAAAGGCGTAATCACGCCGCGGAGTCAAAACGCGGAACAGATAAATTTTGATTTATAGTTTTTTTTAATTTAAAACGTTTAATATTTCAAGGAGCCGCGCCGCCTAAAACGCGGCGCGGCCCCCTTTTTTATATCTATTTTTTCCATATACGAAAGACTTAATATTCCGCGGCACTATACCGCGTTTAAAATGAATAAATTTACTTTTTTATATCGGTTTTTTCCATATTTTTATTTCTTAAAAAATTTCCCTTAAATCTTGCTTTCCCGCGGCGTTTTCAAGTTCTTTGATCGCGCCGAATTTATTTTCCCGCGAAAGTTTCCTTAAATCCTATTTTTCCACGCGTATGACGTTCGAGATTTCCGCGACGTTTTCAAGTTCTTTGATCGCGCCGATAGCCTTCGAGATCGCCCCTTCGCGCGTCAAATGCGTGATAAAGATAATCGAAACGATTCCGCTGTCGTCCGTCGGCGGCTTTTGCAATACCGTAGTTATGGAAACGCCGAATTTCCCGAAAACGCCCGAGATTTTCGAGAGCGTCCCCGCCTTGTCGCTCACCTTCATTCTGATATAATATTCCGACAAAAAGTCGCTTATAAAATCGGCGGGCTTGACGCGTTCCGAAACAAAGGCGTAGCGTCTGTGTTTGGTTTGCGCCGCCGCGAAAACGATATCGCTGACAATCGCGCTGCCCGTCGGAAGGTCGCCCGCGCCGCGTCCGTACAGCATAACGTCGCCGACGTTGTTCCCGACCAAATGAACGGCGTTAAACGAACCCTTCACGCTCGCCAAAGGGTGATTGTTGTCGATAAACGCGGGATGGACGCGCGCCTCGATTTTTCCGTCTATATTTTTGCTGATTCCGAGAAGTTTCAAGGTCATACCAAATTCCTTGCCGAAATTTATATCCTCCGCGGTGATATTATTGATTCCCTCGCGGAAAATTTTGTCGAGAGGAACGTGCTTATTGTATGCCAAGGACGACAAAATGCTCAGTTTATACGACGCGTCGTAGCCCTCCGTGTCCGCGGTAGGATCGGCTTCGGCATATCCAAGCCTCTGCGCGGAAAGGAGCGCGTCCTTATAGTCCGTTCCGTCGTTCGCCATACTCGACAAAATATAGTTTGTCGTGCCGTTTATGATGCCCTTAATTTCCTTGATGTCGTTCGCCTGCATAGCGTCGGTGAGCGTCCGTATCACGGGAACGCCGCCCACGCAACTCGCCTCGAAATACAGACCCGCTTTCCCTTTTGCCGCCGCGGCTTCCAATTCGGCGAAGTGTTTACAAACCAATTCCTTATTTGACGTAACGACGCTCTTGCCCTTCAAAAGGCACTTGACAAGAAAGGTTTTCGCGGGTTCCGTGCCGCCGAAAAACTCCGCGGCAATCTTTATATCGGGATTATTCAGGACGTTTTCGACGTCCGTCGAAACGATATCGGGATCGATTCCGAGAGCGGCGGCTTTGCTCTTGTCCCGCTCCAAAATGTGCAAAACTTCCAAATCTACGCCGTAGATTTTCTTGATTTTTTCGCGCTGCTCGACGAGAATTTTATACGTTCCGCTCCCGACGACTCCAAGCCCCAGCAAGGCGACTCCGACCTTATTCATAAAACAGTTTCTCCTTATTTTTTTATCTTAATTTCAAGCGTTTTTAATATATATTTCTTTTACTTTTCCGCATTATTTTTCTATGTTTTTCCGCATTATTTTTTATATTTTTTCGGTATTATTTTTCACGCTTTTCTGCATTATTTTTCCGCGTTTTTTCCGCGTTTTTAACGGTTGATTTTACCCGTTTTTTATCTCGTTTTTCCGCGGTACAGTACCGCGTGTTTTTAATCGTTTTTTTATCTCGTTTTACCTGCTTTTATATGCAAATTTATTAGTTTTTTCGTATCAATTTTCCGCGCTTCTATACCGCGTGTTTTTAGCCGTTTTTTACCGTAAGTTTAACGGGTATATTTATCGTAATTTTTGTCGTATATCAGTTTTAATCCCTTGATGGAAAGCGCGCGGTCTTTTATGACGTTTAAGCCCTCGTCGAAGTCGATCAGTTCGCTCAGTCCGCCCGTCGCGATAACTTTCGCGCCCGAGAGTTCGTCTTCTTTTTTCATTTTGATCAAAATATAATTCACAAGCCCCGTAAAGCCGTTTATGATTCCCGACTGCATATTGCTAATCGTCGATTTTCCGATTATATTTTTCGGCTTGTTTAGTTCGATTTTTGGGAGTTTCGACGCGGCTTCGGTCAGAGCGTCCGCGCTCGCTTTGATTCCCGGGGCGATCGCGCCGCCCAAAAACGCGCCGTCCGCGTTGACCGCGCTGAAAGTGGTTGCCGTTCCGCAGTCTACGATGATGCAAGGACCGCCGTATTCGCCGTATGCCGCGACGGCGTTCACGATTCTGTCCGCGCCCAACTCTTCGGGATTTGTGTACATAAATTTCATATCCGTTAAGATATCCGAATTGACGATAATCGGTTTTTTCCCGATATAATATTCGCACGCATGCTCGACGGTATAGTTCAGCGCGGGCTGAACGGACGCCATAATGACGCCGTGAACGTCCTTATACGACAGTCCCGCGGTCGCGAAAAGATTCCCGATTACGACCCCCAATTCGTCCGCCGTTCTGGACTTCGATGCGGAAATTCTCCAACTCTGTTTCAAAACCGCGCCGTCGAACAAACCGAACTTGACATTCGTGTTGCCTATATCCATAACCAAAATCATAAAAAACAAAACCCTCCCACCGCATTTCAATCGGCGTTCACGCGTAAAAATCAACCGTTTAAACGGACGATAATTTAATATTCCGCATACCGCTTTTTTTCATTTCGCATACGCAATTTTTTTATTCCGAATATAGTTTTTTTTTACTTTGTATACGCAAGTTATTTATTTTGCGTATCTTTTTCTTTATTTTATATACCTTTTTCTTTATTTTGCGTATTCGTTTTCTTTATATTTGTATACCTTTTTCTTTATGTTCGTATATCCTTTTCTTCGCTTCGCGTACGGCTTTTCTTTATTTTATATACGCAAGTCGTTTATATCTCATACAGTATATCACATTTTTTTAAAAAGACAAAATAAAATATAGTTATTTATCAAAAAGCGTATAAATTTACGAAAATACAGCGGTTAGACTTTTTAATCAAGCGTATGATTGTAAAATGCGGTATAACGCGATACGGTAGAAGGCGATGCGATATTAAACGCAATGCGATACAACACAACATAATGAAAATGCGATATAAATATAATAATACGGCATAACGCAAAACGGTAAACGGCTCAAATTAAAGATTAAAGCGTTCGATAAAAATACCGAACGCTTTATCTTTATTCCATTTTACCTTCTTCTCTTCACCTCTCTCTTTTGGGCGATATACGCAAACAAGCAATACACGGCAAAACCCGTAAACGATGCGAGCAGGAATAAACTCCATAGAGAGCCAAGCCCTTCTTCTTCGGGCGCGGCAAGAATGTTTACCGTAACGGGGGCATACTCGACGACGTAGTTTCCGAGCGCGGTTCCGCTTATGTCTAACGTAACGGTTTTGTCCGTTCCCGCGTCCGCGCTGCCGACCGTTCCTTTCGGCGCGATCATAAGGGTGAATTTTGCTTCGTCGTCATCCGTCGCCCACCCTTCGATCGTCATTCCGTCCGTGTTCAAATCAACCTTCATCGTCCCGTCGTACACTCTGTCAACCGCCGTTATACCCTTCACCGTCAACTTAATCTTGCCGATCGTATAGGTTACATATACGGTATAAGTCTTTTCGCCGTCCGCAAACGCCCAAGCATACGCGGGCGCTTCCGCTTTTTCGTCGGCGGTCAATTCGATCTCGACGGTGTAAGTTCCCGCGTCTTTCATCGCGTCAACCGCGTTTCCGTCCGCTTTTTTGTAGCCCTTGACAACCGCATCCGCGATTCCGCCGATACCTTTCAATCCGCCGAGTAAGCCCTCCAACGCTTCGTCCGTATGCGCCGCTCCGTCGTAATCCGCTTTGAGAGCGTTTTCCGTTTCGGCGGCTTCGATCCCGGCTTCGATCACCTCTCCGCCGATGACATACGGTTTTTCGCCGGGCTGCGGATTTTCCGTATTCGTCGCCTTGATCGTAACCGTCGCGCCTTTAAAGACTATTTCATAATTGTCTTTGTCCGCTCCCGTTATGACCGCGTTCGGCGTGAACGGCTTGTCCTTACCCACGCCCGCGTCCGCCGTTGTTCCCGTTTCCGCGGTGATAGTCAAATCGTCGCTTCCGAGTATTCCCGAAATCTTATCTTTATCGATATGAATTTTCACCGTATTCGTTCCGTCGTACTCTCTGTTATCGGCTTCGACCGTTACGGTTACCGCCGCTTTTTTGATCCGAACCGTCCAAGTTACCGCCTTTTCCGTCGTTTTGTCATTGAAAGTCCAGCCCGATTTTTCGCCCGTAATTGTCTTTATCGTCAAGGTCAGGGTATACGTTCCCGCGTTTTTGATCGCGCTTACAACCGCGCCGCCTTGCTCTATGACTAACTCCGCGTCCGCGATTCCCTCAATCTTTTTGATTTCGGTCAAATTACCGTTAAGATCGTTCGCATGGTCTTTCGCGTCGTAAACCAATTCCGCCGTATTGCCGCCGTATTTTTTCAAAAATTCGTCGATTTCGGCTTCCTTAGTTCCGTCGATCGTTTTTTCGGGATTTTCCGGGTTTTCGGGATTTTCGGGATTTTCGGGGTTTTCAGGATTTTCGGGATTTTCCGGATTTTCGGGGTTTTCGGGATTTTCGGGGTTTTCCGGTTCGGCGGGGGCGGCGGTGATATTCACCGTCACGTAACCGATATCGGCAAAGGTGTAGTTTTCCTTGTCCGCGCCCGAAACTTCGTATCCGACCGCAACTTTTTTGCCGCTCCCGACCTCCGCGCTTTCAACGTACCCGAACGTATCCGCCGAAACCGTAACCTCGTCGCCCTCGATAAGCCCTTTTACCTCCATTCCGCTAAGATCCAAAGCGACCGTTTTTTCGCCGTTATAGGTTCTGTCAACCGCCTTGATTCCCGCTATCGTCAATTCTTTTTTTGTGATATTGATCTTGACTTCGTTTTGGTTTTTAATCTTGTAATTCTCCGCTTCGTCCCCCGTCAAACTAACGGCATACGTTACGACCTTTCCGTCTCCGACGTTCTTATTTGAAACTTTCGCGTTCTTTACTTCGATCGTTACCTTTCCGTTATCGACCGTTTCCAAGCCCGAGATTTTTACTTTATCGGTCAAGATCTTAACTTCCGTACTTCCGTTGTACGTCATATTATCGGCATACAATCCCGTTATATCTACTTCTTTTGCTGTGATATTGATCTTGACTTCGTTTTGGTTTTTAATCTTGTAGTTCTCCGCTTCGTCCCCCGTCAAATTGACCGTATACGTTACGGCTTTCCCGTCTCCGACGTTCTTATTTGAAACTTTTGCGTTCTTTACTTCGACGCTTACCTTTCCGTTATCGACCGTTTCTAATCCCGAGATTTTTACCTTATCGGTTAAGATTTTAACTTCCGTACTTCCGTTATACGTCATATTATCGGCGTACAATCCCGTTATATCTACTTCTTTTGCGGTGATATTGATCTTGACTTCGTTTTGGTTTTTTACCGTATAATTTCCGGCGTCCTCTCCGCTCAATACCGCCTTATACGTTACCTTTTTATTCTCTCCCGTCTTTCGATTTTCCGTCGTTCCGTCCGACAATTCAAAGTCCACCGTATCGCCGTCCAAGACCCCCTCTATCGTTCCTCCCGTCAGCGTCGTTACTTCCGCCGTTCCGTCGTACACCTTATCGGACGCGGTTACGCCCGTCAGCGTCAACTCTTTCGGGGTGATTTCCGCCTTCGCGGTTATATCGATCGACTGCACTTTTTCATTATCGACGGCAAAATGATAAAAATCTTTATCCTCGTCGCTCAATTCGACCGTCCCCGAAACCTCTATGTCTTTTCCCGCGTTCGCGCTTGCATATTTAAAGGAAATTATCTTAAACGAAACCGTAACTTCCGCGCCGTCGCCGCCCGCTTTTTTGAAAGTTACGCTCACCGTCTGCGTATCGAGAACGTCGTCGCTTTTGTCGTATGTTTTGGATGAAATAACGATCTTTTCGATTTTAATTTCCTCCGTTTCTATATCTACCGCAATGTCGTTTTTGCCCGTTTCGTCCCCGTTCGGCACGCTTTTTACGTCGAGTTTCATCTTGTCTTTTTTTGTGATTTTATAAGCGGCGAAATGATCCGTACTCAAACTTTGATTCGCCGGGGCGTAAAACAGAATAAACTTGCCGCGCGCGTCCCGATCCCTCACGGCGAAAGTCAATTTACCTCCGCTCTCCGAGGGTTTGAAATCCGCGGACATAGTTCTGTTGGACGCGCCGCCGTCCTCCGCGATATTTATCGCTCCTTGAATTTTCGCCGTACCCGCGCCCTTCAAATGCAGGCGCGTACCCGCGGAGAGATAAACCGCGTTTGCGCCGTCGTCGTAATCCTTTTCGGACTTGACCGTACCTTCGACTATGATCTCGGAACTGCCGTATGCGAATATTATGCCCTTTTCCGCGTTCTTGCCGCAATAACCGCCGACGGACGCGCCCGGCGCGACGTATACGCCTCCGCACACGGTTTCGATCGTTACCCTCTCTCCGTCCGTACCCGATCCCACGATTCCGCTTTTTATGCCGACCGCGTTACCGTAAACTCCGCCGTAATCGGCGGCGTTCCCTCTTTTGTTATAAATCAACGGACCCGTTCCCTCCGAAACGACCGCGGAAGACGTTTGTTTCGTTTCGATATAGAGGCTTGCGTTTTCGCCGTCGAGCATTATAGTTCCTTTATACATCTTATCCGCGTTAGTTTTTGCCGTTACGGTTATGCCGTTATCGGCGTCCCCGTTCAAAATCAGCACCGTTCCGTCCGTCGAATAGACCGCGGGAACAAAAAGCGACGCGCCTTCCGCGGTTTCCGCGCTCACCTTTCCGCCGTCCGTTATAAATACCGCGCCGTCCTTATCGTCCGCCGTACCTTTTCTCTCCGAATCGTTGACGATAACTCCGCGCAAATCCGCGTCCGCGCCGGACTGAACTATACCCGTTATATGCCCGTTTTTGACAAGGATACGCGCGTTATTTTTCAGATATACGGCGGGATATTTGCCTATATTCGCATTAAGTCTCGCTTCCGCGACGATCGACAGAGCCGCGCCGTCCAGATAGATTCCGCCTCCGTCTTTGGCTTTGGATACGACGCTTGCTCCCTCGATATTGAGGATCAAATCGGGGCTTTCCTTTATATAAATCATATAATTCGCGGCGGAATCCCCCGTATATTCGTTGACGATTTCGGACTTGCCGCCTACAATCTTCGACGCGGAATTATTATTTTCCATTCTGATACAAGAACTTACGCCTTTCGACACGACGCTTCCGTCGATAATGCGCGCCGCCGCCCCGTTTTTTAGAAAAACCGCCGCGTTGTCCGCGCCGTTTCCCTCCGTTTCGATTCTGCCGCCGCTTCCGACCGCGACCCCGTTGTCGCATTCCTCTCCGATCGTGCCGCCCGAGCCCGCGCCTAATTTTTCAGTATCGGCATAGACGACCGTACCCTTCCCCTTTACGAGCGCGCCGTCCGACACCTTAACCTGCAAAATAGCGACGTTTTCGGCTTGGTTTTTGAGATATATGGTATTGCTTTTTTCGCCGCGGCTTTCGACCGTCGTCCCTTCGTTTTGTATATGAACGCGCCCCTTGTCGACCAGCAACGCCTTGCCGTCCGACTCGTTCGTATTTACGATCCGCGACTTTCCTTTGACTATAAGTTCCTCTTTGAAGTTCAACAGAGAGGGAGTAGAGTCGAGATTGATCTTTAACGTTACCGCAGTGCCGCTTTCGATAAGCGAGCCGTTCCCCACGGTTACCTTCGGACGTCCGTTAAACTCGGCGGCGTAAGCCTCTTTTTTAACGCCGATATTTTTAATTACCGCCGCGTTTAAATAGGCTTCGGTAAAGCGGCATTCCGCGCCGAAATAAAGCCCCGCGTCGCCGGTCTCTTCCCCCTCTATTCCCGTGATTATACTCCCCGTAAACGTCGGAGCGGAGCCGCGAAACTTTCCCGTAAAGGATACGCCGTAGCCGCTCCCTTGGTTTTCGATTTTCGCGCCGCAAGAAAATTGCGTCATAGACGCGGAGGTCGCGACTTCGACGACGGGATTAACGTTCTTCGGAGCGTCTTCGATTTTTTTCAATTCACCGTTGATACATATCTTTCCGACGCCCGTCCCGCCGATCTTCAATACGGAGGTAAGGCGGCTTGTCAGTTTAACCGATTTCGAGATATACAGATCCGCCAAACCAGCCGCGGATACGGGATCATAATAGATCAGCGGTTCGGTTTCCAAGTTATTATCCGCGGAAGCGGCAGCGGCTTGACCGAAAATTATCACGTCCTTTTTATTTTTCGGGTTCATCGTAAAAAACGGAACTTTCTTGCCCCATTCGGGAATCGAAAGAGGCGTCGTACCGTCTCCGAACATAATCCCCGTGGGCTTCTCGTCCTCCCAAAACGCCCCGACGTCTTTAACGTAACCCAACTTCGCGGCAAACGCGGTCCAAAGACCGGTATGGGAAACGTTGGCTATCGTTTCTTGCGAATCTTTGATTGCGGTGATTTCCCCGTCGGCGTAGTCTTCGGAATCGGCGTTCATCTTGAGCGTTACCTTTACCAATGTAACGCCGATTCTCAAATTCGCGCCCGTTCCTTCGATATTATCGATCCTGAACGTCGGAACGTCCACGTTAACCTTAGCCGCCGAAACGGTATTTTCACGCGCCGAACCGCCGATAAACTTACCCTCTCCGCTTAATTGCCCGGCGGTAAAGAGCGAGCCGAGCCCGCCCGTCAGGACTATCGCCGCTATGACGGTTATGTATTTGATTAGGCGCGTCCGGGTTTTTGCAACAAAGTTTTTCATAAAATGTACTCTCCGATATGGTTTAATGTTTTTATATTTTTCGCTTTTTACGGCGTTTTTTGCCCTATTATTCGGCGTTTTTCGCCGTTCCGATATACGTTTTTCCGTATTATTTCACGCCGTTTCGCCTTTTTTATATTTTTTTATCGTCTTATTACGTATTTCGTTTTTGCCGTCTTATTCGGCGTTTTTTGCCTTTTCACTTTCGCGTTTTATTTTTCCGTCTTGTTTTACCGTATTTTTTATCCTTTTTATCGTCTTATTCGGTATTTTCCGCCTTTCACTTCCGCGTTTTGTTTTTCCAGCTTGCTTTAACGTTTTTTTATCTTTTTATTATCGTATTGTTTTGCGTTTTGTAAATAGTGTCAATTTCAATTTGGCAACGTCTACCAGTATACCACACTTGCCGGCCGAAAATTTCCCGGCTTTTTCCCAAAACGCGGCGGCACGGAATAAACGCAAACAACTTAACGCAAGTCAAACAAAAATTTTTCTTTATCACCAAAATTAGCGAACAAAAATTCACGTACGTAAAAAAATGAATACGACAAAAATTCTCCTAAACAAAAAGCCGAAACTCCCGCGAAAGGTTTTTTCATCTCCCGAAATGAGCAAAAAAAATCCCCTCCGCGGAATGCGCGAGGGGATTTTTCAGAATACTATGCAAACAAAAAAGCGGAATACTTAATCTGTTTAAGTATTCCGCTTTTTTGCCTTAAATATCAATTTTAAGGGGTATAATGTGTCATAATTTAAGGATCGATTTCCGTATCGCTTCATCAATCTATCGCCTTTTCATCCGCTTTATTATATCGTAAAGCCTTCGTTTCGTCATAAAAAAGCGCGTATTTTTCACCGATTTTCGGCGGTATAGATCCGCCGTTTTCGGGAGAAAAGGAACGCGCCGCGCAAAAAAACTCCCGCGGCTCTCTTTCCGCAACGAAATGATATACCTCACACATAAAACCGCTCTCGATCCCGATCAACACCGCCTCCGCGCATAAACTTTTAAAATTCCCGTCTGTTTTTTTTCCGCGACCGATCTCATTTCCCGTCTTATTTCCAACCGAACCGCGAAAAACCGCGTCCGTTTCCCCGTTCTCATCACCGCTCAAACCGCTCTCATCTTCCGCCGCATTTCCAACCGAACCGCAAAAAACCGCGTCCGTTTCCCCACTATCATCACCGCTCAAACCGCTCTCATCTTCCGCCGCATTTCCAACCGAACCGCAAAAAAACGCGCCCGTTTCTCCGTTATAATCATCTTTTAAGCCGTTTTCATCGCGGCGGCCGCGCCCGTCGTTCTCCTCTTTCTCCTTACTAAGCCGTTCAAGGCTATACGGCTCAAATTCCAAATTCTCGGGTTTCACGACGGCATATTCCTCCCCGTCCGCAAAGACGTTCATTCCCAAAAGGCGGCAAACCGAAAGTTCGCGCGGTTTAAAATACAGTTCGGAAAAAAAGCCCTTTCCGCTCACATATCCGCAATCCAAAATGACATTGAAAAAATTCAAAAAACGCGCCTCGCCGAGGTCGTCCGTCGCATAGATCAGCGTACCGCGCCCCTTTAAATAGGTCAACATTTTCAATAGAAAATCACGCTTTTCTTCTTTTGGCAAGCCCTTTAACGGATTGTCGAGGATATACAATTCCGCTTCGCGTATAAGGCAGCGCACGGCGGTAACGACGGCTTTCTGCCTTTGGTTTAGATCTTTAAACTTAAAAAAGTACAGATATCCTATACCGAAAATTCCGTCTATTTCGCGCAATTTTTCCTCAAAAATTTTCCCTTCTATACCGCGGATTTCAAAGGAAAAACGGAGGTTTTCATAGACGCTTTTCCGCGGCTTAAACGCGTCGGGAAAGGTCATCGAAATACCCCTCTTTTTAAGAGGAATTCCGCGTATGTCAACCCCGTCGAGAAGAATTTCCCCATCGAAGTCCGTCAATCCCGCAACGGCCTTCAAGAGAGTTGTTTTCCCCGCGCCGCCGCCGCCGAACAGCGTCAAGCGTTCGTTTTTTTTCAGAGAAAAACTCACCCCGTTCAGGGCGTTTGCTCCGTAGAGATACTTTTTTTTGACGTTTTTCAGCGTTAATTCATTCATATTTTCAAACTTTAAAATCCTTATTTTTCAATACGCTCCGCAGAGATACTTTTTTTGACCTTTATCGGCGATACTTTTCGATCCGCTCCGTTAAAGATATTTTCGACCTTTCTCGGCGTTAATTCATTCATATCTTAAACTTTAAAATCCTTATTTTTCAAATTATCCTAAACCTATTGACAAATTCGCCTAAATGCTTTAAAATATAGCCAATGTATATCAAACATATAAACTTATACTGTTTTTGAAAGTTAAACAATATCAATGTATATATCCGCGATTTATTTATTGCAAAAAAATTTCTTTAAAGGATGGTTCATATGAGAATTTCAACGAAAGGACGTTACGGAATCGCCGTTATGGTCTGTCTTGCGGAGCGTTCCGCGCACCAAACCGCCGTCGATATAGCAAAAAAACTCGGAATTTCCAAGATATATTTGGAACAAGTCTTGTCGCTTTTGAAAAATGCGGGGCTTGTCCAGTCGGTCAAAGGCTCGCAAGGCGGCTATTTTTTGGACGTTTCCGCAGACAAAATCACGGTTTCGGACATTCTGAAAGCGACGGAAACGGGGCTTTTTGAACGCACGGAAATAAATTTCGATTCGCCGTCGGCGTATATCGAAAAGGCCGTTCAAAGCACGGTTTGGGAGCCGCTGGACTCGTTCGTCGGAAATCTTTTGAACGGAATCACCCTGCAAGCCGTCGTCGAAAAAAGCAAGACGACGGGAACGGGATATATGTTTTATATTTAACGACCGGCGATCAACTCTCCTCATATCCGTCCAAAAATTTGTGCCTTATGCCGTCCTTTTTATACCCTATCGCCGTATCGGGATTGATATTATACATACCGTTAAAAATATTTAAAGCGGCGATCAACTCTCCTCATATCCGTCTAAAAATCCGTGTCTTATGCCGTCCTTTTTATACCCTATCGCCGTATCGAGATTGATATTATACATACTGTTAAAAATATTTAAATCGGCGTTCGGATTGTTTTTTCTCAATGTCTTAATAAGATATTTCATTTCCTGTCTTTTCGAACCGCCTCCCCCGTTGTCGCAAACCGTGCAGTTCTCCGTGAAGCGGCAGGCGCATTGAATGAAATTCAGGTCGTTATAATTTTTCCAATTTATTATGTCGCGCTCCTTGACCTTATACAGCGGACGGATCAACTCCATCCCCTCGAAATTGTCGCTATGCAGTTTCGGCATCATCGATTGAATCTGTCCGTTATACAAAATACCCATCATAACCGTTTCGATCACGTCGTCGAAATGATGTCCGAGCGCGATTTTGTTGCATCCCAATTCTTTCGCTTTCGAGTACAGACAGCCGCGTCTCATTCTCGCGCAAAGATAACACGGCGTTTTGTCGACGGACGCGACCGCCTCAAAAATATCCGAATCGAATACCGTGACCGGAATGTTCAAAAGTTTGGCGTTATTTTCTATCGTCAAGCGGTTGATTTCGTTATAGCCGGGATCCATAACGAGATAGACCGCCTCGAAGTTATTTTTTCCGTGTTTTTTCAATTCCTGAAAGCACTTCGCCATAAGCATAGAATCCTTGCCGCCCGAAATGCAGACGGCGATTTTATCGCCGTTTTTGATCAATCGGTATTCGTTGACCGCCTCGACGAATTTTTTCCAAATATGCGCCCGGTATGTGGTGATTATACTTCTTTCGATTTGTTCGTATCTTTCCATTTTTCACCTTTTTTTCGTGAACCGAATTATTTTACGCCGCGTTTTTTTGCCGGCTTTTTTTGCGGCGTTATTTATAATATAATATAATATAATATAATATATATCACAAGATATATACTATTTTATAACGTTTTACGCGGTATGTTTTTTTAATCGCTTTTTATATGTTCCCGTATCGTTTTTATTAAATTTTCCGTTGTTTTTATAAATTTTCTATACGGATAAAGATAAATTCATTCGCCGCAAATCTCCCTCACCGCTCTTATGAATTCCTCCGCTTCGCTTCGCGCCGTCAAGTGCGAAAGGCTGACGCGGAAAGACGACGCGGCGCGTTTTTTGTCGCCCGTAACGGCATAGACCGCCTTTGACGGCACATTTTTGACGGAGCAGGCGGACTTGACCGACACGCAGATTCCGCGCTTGCCGAGCGCGTCCTTTGTGTCTTCGCCCTTGATCCCGTCGACGCTTATATTGAGGATATAAGGCGACGCGTCTTTCGGACTGTTTATCTTGATCCTTTTGATTTTTGACAATTCATCTCTCAAAAAAACGTTGAGAAAAAGGACGCTTCTATACCGCGTTTCCGCCTCCGAATACGCGCGTTCGATAGCCTCTCTTGCGGACGCGGCGAGCGGCAGCGAAGGCGTTCCCCCGCGATACAAAGAAGCGTTGCTCCCTCCGTGAATCAAAGGGGTTAAAACCGTTTTTTTATGACGAACCAAAAACGCCGCGCCGTTCAATCCGTAAAATTTATGCGCGGCGAACGATAGGCAAGAAATACCTTGAAGTGAAAATTTAACATCCTTATCCTTTCCGCCGCCTTTATCCCCGTCCTTATCTTTATGCGTCAAGTCTTTGTATTCCGAAAGCCTCCCGACCGCTTGCGCCGCGTCCGTATGAAATTTCCCATTTCCGTAGTCTTTATCCCCGTCCTTATCTTTATGCGTCAAATCTTTGTATTCCGAAAGCCTCCCGACCGCTTGCGCCGCGTCCGTGTGGAAACGGCATAACGGATATTTTGAAACGATCTTCGCAATCTCCCCGATCGGCTGAACCGTCCCTAATTCGCTGTCGACCGCGCACACCGAAACCAAAACCGTATCCTTTCTCATCAGCGATTCGAGGTGTTCGAGGTCGATTTTTCCGTCTTTTTTGACCTGGACGAGTTCGACCTCATAGCCCCTCCCCTGCAAATACGTAAGCGCGCCGCCTACGGACGGATGCTCCAAATATGTGGATATTATATGTTTTCCGTTTTCTTTATAACTTTCGGCTATTCCCCTCAAAGCGAGATTATTCGCCTCGCTCGCGGTCGCTGTGGGAATGAATTCATAGTCTTCCGCGCCCTCAAAAAAACTCTTAATTTTCTCAATTTCCGTTTTCAGCCTTTCCGCCGCCGCCGCGCCTAAGGCGTGAGAGGAATTCGGATTGGCAAAAAATTCCCTTTGCGTTTCCAAAAAAACCTTCAAAACGGCTTCGTCCGCGGGGGTATCCGCCGCATAATCCAAATAAATCATATGTATTTCCTTATCCGCTCCTTATAAAAAGCAATACCAAACTATGTATTATATAGTAAATATATAAAGAACAATGCCGTAAGCATTTTTAATATCTCATACGAATAATACCGTAAACCTTTTCGGTATATCACATAAATAACGCCGTAATAACTCCGCAAACCCTTTGGTATCTCATATGAAATAATACCGTAAACGTTTCCGCATTATGTAATAAACGTATAAAAAAATAATGCCGTAAACATTTTTAATATCTCATACGGATAATACCGTAAACCCTTTCGGCATATCACATAAATAACGCCGTAATAACTCCGCAAACCCTTTGGTATCTCATATGAAATAATACTTTAAACGTTTCGATTTTGCGTCGTAAATGTATAAAAATACGCCGTAAATATTTTTGAATTATTTAAGGCGCGTTTGCCGTCGTATTGATTTTTTGCAAACCGTTAATCGTTTCCGTTTCCGCAATTCAAAATTTTCTAAAACAATCATAAAACGATCCGGTCTACTTTTGTTTTATCATCGAAAACATCGTCTCCCAAACGCGCAGCCACTGCTCGACGGTCGGTTGATATTTCGTGAACAGCCGCATCGTCGTATAGAACGCGACGCTCGAAAAAATATACAAAAAATTGTCCACGTTCATAGGTTCTATGCGTCCGATTTCGATCAGTTTTTCCAAAAGCGCGCCCAAATATTTTTTCGGCAGTTCGGTATACGTTTTGCGGACAAATTCGCCGCTCAGTTCGTCCGTCCGCGATTCGGCGCAGGCGACGACGACGATCCTGTCCATCAATTCCTCCGCATCCGAAAAATGATAGTCCAGCGACATAAAAACCTCGCGTATGGGCTTAGTTTCGGCGTCCGCAAGCAACTTTTCGAGAGACGGCGCGATCTCCCTTTGCTTTTCCAAAAAGAAATCGTACATCTCTCCCAAAAGGTGCGATTTCGACTTGAAATGGCTGTAAATCGAACCCGCCTTGATGCCCACGGCGCACGCGATATCTCTCATCGTAACGTTTTTGTATCCCCTTTGCGAGAACAAAATAAGAGCCTCGTTAAAAATTTTCAATCTCGTTTTATGATTTTCAGACATTATGTTTTTTACCGATCCTCCGATTTCTTATGCCGTTTCACTTCCGAAACGGAAAATGAAATGGCATTAATTTTTCCTAATTACGCATCCCGCGTTTCGATTTTTTTATAGTCCGATAAAAATTCCGTATACCGAACCCAAAAAAGCGATAATCTAAAAATACGCGGTTTAGACATTTGAATTTTTAATTCCGTTTTTAATATAGCCTCAACCCGTTTCGATTTTTTTTATAATCCGATAAAAATTCCGTATACCGAACCAAAAAAGGCGATAATTCCGAGTGCGATTCCGACATATGTATAGTTAAAATTTTTACGCTTTTCCGCAAACGCCGCGATCACCGCGGCAACCGCAAGCGCCGCGCCCGCATAAGGAACGACGGCAACCCCGAATACGCCCAAAAAAGCGCAAACCAAAGCCGCCGCCGCGATAAAAAGCGAAACGACCGCCGCGCCGTCATACACCTTTGAAACGCGCGGTTTCCGCGCACACAGCCCGCGGCGTTTAATGACGGCGGGCTGATAATAGCCCTCCAACGCTCCGCCTTTCACCTGCGCGAACGAATCCCAACCGTACTCCGCGCCGGCAGCCTTACGTTTTTTCGCTTTCGCGCCGCCGCCCGACGCGCCGCCGCCGTTTCGGGCATAAGTTACATCGGATTTAAAGCCGCAATGCTTGCAATACTGCTCGCCGCCGCCAATTTCCCTGCCGCAACCGATACAAACCATACGAACCTCCCCGGTTAGCCTATTATTTTTTATTAAAATCCGTTTCCGCCGTTTAGATTGTTTTATACTAATCTTAAACTTTCAATCCACACACCCGATATACTTTTTAAATTTACTTCATAAAACGGTTTAAAAAAGCAAAACGTATGTTTTCAGCGATGAAAGTAAAAAGATTAAAAGTTTTATGAATATAGTTTAACCTAAAAACGCGTCCGTGTCAATGTTTTTTCATTTTTTATTCCGGAAAATTATCAAAATTTGCTAAACGTGCGCGGATTTTTTTAAAAAAATCCGTTAAATGAATAAAAATCCTAATGAAAGATAAAAAATTTCACTTAAAAAACCCATAAACTAAACCGCTTATAAACGCTTATTATTCCGCGCTTAGGAAAATTTCATTTGAAAAACCTATAAATTAAACCGCTTACAAACGCTTATTTCACTTAAAAAATCTCAAAGACAGCAACTGATTCAAGGCGTTTATACGAACCTCGTTGCACGCGGAAAAATAGGAATTTACGACTCTCAAACATTCATATAAATTATCTTCAAGGTCGTTTTTATGTATTTCGATACTGCCGTTTCCGGAATTCAAAGCGTCGTTTCGCCGCGTTTTCGCGCCGCTATTCTCCGAACTAAAAACCTCATTCCCTTGCGCTTTCGCGCCGATATCCTCCGAATTCAAAGCGTCGTTTTTTTGCGTTTTCGCGCCGCTATTCGCGGAATTTAAAACGCCGTTTTCACGCGGTTCTATACCGCGCTTTTTGTTATATACCGTGTTATATAGCAGCCTAAACGCGCCCTTTGACATTCCGACCGAATTGCGCGTTCTGCACGCCCCGCAAACTCCGCCTCCCGTCTCCGCGTCGAACCACCCTTCCGCCGCGGGCGCGCCGCACCCCGCGCAGGTTTTCAAATCGATAGCGTACCCCGCCTCCGCCGACGCCGCAACCGTATATTCCAAAAGCGCGCCGAGCGGATTTTCCCCGTATGCGATATTTTTCAAGGCGTTCAAAGCGGAATAGATATTCGCGGAAATATCCGTATGCTCCTCCGTCGTTTTGTCCAAGATTTCCGTTACCGCCAGCGCGGAATACAGTCGTTCGACGCCGTTTCGCGCCTCAAAAAAACCGTCGGTGAGGGTGCAGCCCGTAACGGTATAGCGGCCGCCGCGCTCCGAAAAAATATATTCGCCGAAGCACAAAAGAGAAGCCGCAAACCGTAACTTTGATTTTTCGGATTTTACTCCGCTTATCGCCGCGCCGATTTTGCCCTTCTCTATGGTGCATAAAGTAAGCAATGTTTTGTTGTCCTTATAATCGACCGCTTTTACGCATAAGGCGTTTAGCTTCAATCCGTCCATTATAATTACTCCGTTTTGTTTTTGGAATTTCCGTCAAGACATTTTTTTGAATTCGTAAGGCGTTATTTTTTTTCACGCAAACCGTTATAAAGGTCGCAATCTATATCAATCGCGGCAGGACAAAAAGCGGCGACGTCTCCGCGGCTGTTAAGCCATTCTCCGCCAAGACGGGTTTTACCCGTTCTTTTTTTTGCATCCGGGCGACCGCAAGAAAGAATCCGCTTTTGCTCGCCCGGGAAATATCCCGCAATTATCCGCTTCCGCGCCGTTCCGAACCGAAACGGTATTTATCCCTCGAATCCAATGGTTTTTATCCTTTAAATCCGATAGATATTTTCTCTCAAATCCGACGGTACTATACCGCCTGAAATACCGAAAATTTACGCCCCGTTCATTATAACTTATGCGCTATAACAACCTTGCCTTTATAAACGCCGCCGAATGTGAATCGAATCCTCCGATCCGGCTGCCGCGCCGTCTTTTATTTATAGGTCGTCAAGCGACGCATACGCCTAAGAAAACCTCTTTTATTCGCGGTCTTTGACCGTCTTATTTTGAGATTATCCGGCGGCGCATACGCTTTACACGCTAAAATCACTTTGATTCGGGGTCTTTGACCGCCTTATAAAGCCTGTACACGCACGGATTACCCGTCCGCGAAAAAATGTCCCAAAGTCTTTCCTTATTTTCCACCGCTCACCTTCCTTTTTTTTGAACGTTTTTGCAATCGGCGGAAAAACGTCTCCGCTTGTTTAAAAAACGTTCATATTTTGACGAACCCAAAAACTCAAATATCACCGTCCGTCCGCCGAAATCCGGAAAGCGCGGGATTTTTTTGGCGTCTAAAAAGACGCGATCCTCATATATATCTCCGTTTTCCGTATCAAGGAAGGCTTTCGATAGACAAAATCATTTATCGGTTCGCTAATAGAATGCGCGGCAATCCGTCGTTTATTCGCGTAATTTTATTTTGGCTGAAATTTCCTTTCAGAAGCGGCCGTCCCGTCCCCTTGAAACGGGCGAATAATCTTGAATAAGTTTTAGAATGCGCCCTTTCCGTTCCCCGTCGTCATTGACGCAAAAAGTCCGTATTAATTAATTTTCATTTCCGTCCGTTTCTCCGCTCCCGAAAAACAAGCCGCCTTTCTCGTCCGTTTGTCTTTCCAGCGGAATCGAAACACCGTTCTCGTCTTTAAACTTAAAATCTCCTCCGTCGATCGTTTTGCCGCCCTTATAGAAGTCCGCGTTTTTGGTTGTCTTTTCGATCCACCCGTCAAAGATTAAGAGCAGCGCGGGCAGTATAAAGATCGTCATCAAGATCGACATTCCCACGCCTCTGAAAATGTACATACCGATACTTGAAAGCACCAGCGTGGTAGACGCGATATAAAGTATGAAGCCCGCGATCACCATAATCGAACCGGAGGTCAAAATCGTTTTCAACGAATCTTTTACGGCGCAGCCCGCCGCGTCTTTTTTATTCATAAACTTTCTGTTATACAGGTATTTTGTGGACAAAAGTATTCCGTAATCGACCGCCGCGCCCATTTGTATGCACGAAACCACGGTATACGCCATAAAGTACACGGGTTCGCCGAGAATAACCGCCATTGAGAATGCGATCCAAGTCGCCGCTTGAATGAGCAGAACCAAAATGACGGGAATCATAAACGATTTATAGATCAGCGCGATGATCAAAAACACAAATATAATAGACGCGACGGAGGTTACGACCGTATCTTTTTCAAAATTTACGCTGATATCTTTTAAGACGACGCTGTTCCCCGCGATTCTGGCGTCCCGTCCGAAGAGTTCCTCCGCTTTCGCTTTGAGGCTGAGGGTAAAAGCGAAAGCCTCGTCCCCGGACGCGGGAAGATCGAACGTAAAGACCATTCTGGAATATTCTTTTCCGTTGAACATCGCCTCCGCGGTATTCAGCGAATCGCGGTAGTCGTCTATTTCGGCGCGCATTCCGCCGTCTATAAAGCCCGAAACGATGTCGTCGTCGATTATCTCGTATAGGAATGAAACCAAATCGGAAACGGTAACTTTCTCCGTCGGCAGAGTATTTTCCTCCAACATTTTCATAACGTAGACTTGCTCGAACAGACGCGCGTCGATTTCGGCGGTTTCCGCGTCTTCCGCGATCCCTTTAACGGCTTCCGCGAGTAAATTTATTTCGTTCGCAAGATCGGTATAGGTCTTTTTTGAATTCGTTCCGCTAAGGAACGCGCGGACGCTTTCGGTCAATTCCGAGACCGCTTCGGGAGATAATTCTCCGTCGAAAAGCCCGTCCAAAAGCCCCTCTATGACCGAACCGAATTCGCCGCCGCCGTTCTCCGTCAGCGAAACGGCGTATTCAAAAATGTCCGTTAATTCGGCTTTATGCGCCGGGAGGGTGTTTTTGTTTCCGGCGTACATAATATAGGCTTGGAGCATAAGGGCGGTATAGTCCGCGCCGTCCGCGATACCGAAATCCGTTTCGCCGAACACGCCCGCGCCCGCTTCGGGATCCGCGCCGTTCAAACCGTTCAAATATTTTTCGATCAACGCTCCGGCGTCCTCATACGAAACGGGATCGCCGCTTTCCTTCGCCAACTTCTCCGCCAAAATCAAAGCGTCCTTTAAGTCCGCGCCCAAAAAGCCCGCGATCAGCGCGTTATCGTTCTTTCCGTCGCCGTCGATCAGATCTCTTATATATCTTACGGTTTCCAAAAAGCCGATCGGCTCCGCGGCGGTTTCACCTTTGCCCGAAAAGTACATAACGAACGCCTGTTCGATCAATTCGCCGCCGATATCGAAATCCAACCCTTCGATCTCCGACAAGCCCTCCAAGAGAGAGGCGATTTCGCCGATATCGTATTGCGTATTTAAGAACGCGGCGGCGAGAGCCGCATTTTTAATCGTTTCGATTGTTTCTTTCGTTTCGGCGATTTTCGTTTCGTCGGGGTTTTCGCCCGCGAGGGTGCCGAACACGATTCCGTATATAAGCCCGTTCTCGTTTTCGAGCGAACCGGAAATCACTCCGAGAATATCGGCGACCGCAACCGCTCTTTCAAACCCGATCCCTTTATAATCATTCGCGGAAAGGTACAATATGCACGCCTGTTCGATAAGTTCTCCGTCGATTTTCAGCGCGCCGTCCATACCCGACGTATATTCCGTCAATTTTTCGACCGTTTCGGACACGGAAAGCGGCTTATTTATATCGCCGTAAAGTTCCTTTACGATTCCGAAAATTTCCGCCGCCGCGTCCGCGTTTTCGCCGAGCGCGTCCGCGATGACGGGGTTATACGCCGTTTGATTTTCGTCGATCAATCCCCCTAAGAATTTCGCTAAATCCGTCAACAAAACTCCTTTTAAAGCCTTCTCGGTTTCGGCGTTATAATAATACATCGCGTACGCTTGTTCGGTAAGTTCCGTGACGGGAATTTCCCCGTCCGTAGCAAGGACGGACATATATTCTTTCAGAATTTCCGCGGTTTCGGCGTATGTCAGCGGTGTTTTGAGGTTTTTATCGACGTCCGAAAAAATTCCCGCGGCGAGGGCGATAAGTTTTTTCGCTTCGTTTTCCGAATCCTCTTTCGGCGCGCCCTCCTTTACAAAGCCCGACAGGACGGGAACGAGAACGTTGTTATATATAAACTCCTCAAAGTTTTCCGATTCGGGCGTTACCGCGGACGACAGATATTCCAAAAGGTCTTTCAAAACGACATCCCTCGGTTTCTTGTTGTTTTCCATATTTGAAAAACCGCGGTTTCCCCAATAGAGTATATACAGTTGTTTCACGAGCGCGTCGGGAACCGCGTCTTTTCCGTTTTCGCCCTTCAAGCCGAAGACTTCCGCGTAGCCGTTCAGCGTCTCCGCCATTTCCGTATGCGTTTTGCATATCTCCGCTTCTTCGCTCATTTTGACGGCGGCTTTCAAGAGGTTCAGCGCGCCGCCTTTCAGCATATCGCTCACGATTCCCAAATAGGCGGGATTTCCCGGCTCCGTCATCTCGTCCGCTACAAAAGCGAACAAATCGCCCGCGTTGTCGCTAACGCCTATTCTTTGCTTTTCAAAGAATTCGACGGCGTACGCGAGTTCGACCGTCTCGCGCGTTGCTTGTCCGCCGGATAACGGAACGATGGTGTCGGCCGCTTTGTCCCATGTCAGCCCTTTGTATTTATCGGGATTAAACAAAATCAAACCCGCGACACTTACGTTGATAAGACTTTGCGTAGAGGAATCTATTCCCCGTCCCGCCATATCCGCGAGTTTAAAAAGTGCTTTCACCGCATCCGTCAAATCCAACGTCCCGAGCGTCATTCCGTGTTTTTTATACTGTTTCCACGCGTACAAAATTTCCAAATAGTCCTTTGTGATTCCCGTTCCCTTTCCGTCTATATTCGTGATATCGACCGCGTTTTTTATCTTGTCCTCCGTCAAAGCGGTATAAAGCCCGTCATAAGTATATTCGTTTTCATATTGATCCGGTATTGACGGTTGCAAAATGTCCGAGAAACTTTTCGCCGCCCTCAAAAACGCCGCGTTTTCGCCGAGCAGTTCTTTGACGTCGATCGGGAAAGGAATGTCTCCCGAAACGAGCCCGTCTCCGAACGCCAAAAGGTTTTTCATATTTATCTTATCGTATCCGTCTCCGTTCATTCTGTCGTCGTGGTAGTAATACATTCCGAAGATTTGATTTATATACGCGATATCGATTTTCTCCGCCAAGTCCGCGGCGTCGCCGCCGTAACTTGAAAGCCTGCTTTTTATAGCCGTTTGAAATTCCTCCGGCGTATACGTATTATCCGTATTATCCAAGAGCGCGATCGCCGCTTCCAACATTCCCGCGCCTTTTTGTACGAGTTCAAAGTCTATGCCCGTATCCTTTAAGAGGTTTTCGATATCGAGCGTCGTTTTGACGTTTTCGGCTCCTCTCGCCGCTCCGCATAGATAGACGATAAAGTCGCCGGGGGTGATTTTATAATCTCCCGTCATTTGCTTAAAATTATAATACGCGTATATGTGGTTGATATAGCCACCGATTCCCTCGAACGAATTCAAAATCCCCTCAAACTCCTCCGCCTCAAAGAATGCCGACGGCGAAACGGGCGTTTCCGAAAGCGCAAGATCCAGCATAAACGCCGCCGCCCGCAATACGTCCGCGCCGCCGTTTCCCAAGAGGGCGTTCAGGTCGACGTTTGATTCGGCATCTCCGGCGGACGCCTCCGCGAGATATTTGATCAAATCATACATAGAAAACTTCGCGTCGTCTAAAAAGCCGTTCGCGTAGTAGTACATTCCGTACAACTGCTTTATATATCCCTTCGGAAACTCCGCGAAAGACAGCCCGAACGCCCCGTCGAGACCGCCGCCTTGAATCATATCGAATAGTTCATCGGGCGTATATTCTTGCGGAATTATGCCGATGACGCCGTTCAGGAGCGAAACGTAATTCATAAGGATATCAAAATTCGTTTCGCCTAAAATCCCCTTGATCATCTCCGCTTCCGCGCCGCCTTTCGCGATTTCGTTGAGGTAGCCGACGAATTCGCACACGGAAATTTTATAAACTCCGCCTTCCTTTTGGAATTTTTGGAAATTATAGTATGCGTAGACGTGCTTTATATGCGCCTCCGTGATATTTCCGAACGATATCCCGAGAGATTGAATATCCCCGTCCGTCAAGACGCCGTAAAAATCGCCCGGGGACAATCCCGTTTCGTCGTTTAGAGCGTTCAGCAGTTTTGCGAAAGCGCGGACCGCCGTTTTTTCGTCCTCCGTCAAGAACGCGCCGACGTCGATTCCGTCCGCGCCCGGATTTTCGAGTTTTTCGTCGAGATAGTTAATGACCTCACGGAGGGAGGCTTTTTCGTTGAACAGTCCTTTTTCGGCGTAATACATTCCGAAAATTTGATTTATATATTCTTTCGGCAGCCCCGAAAGGTCGATTCCGAGATTTTTAACGCTCTCGTTTTGCAAAAAGGCGTACAATCCGTCCGCATTGATTCCTTCGTCTATAAAGCCCAAAAGCCCCGTCAAAACGTCCGCGGTTTCCTCTCCCAAGACCTCTCTTATATCGAAGTCAAAGGGCGGTTCGTTTTTTCCGGACAAGATTCCGTTGAGGTATGCGGAGAATTCTTTCATCGACATCTCTTCCGCGCCGCCGTCCGCGATTCCGCGTTCGAGATAATACATTCCGAAAAGTTGTCCCGTCAATTTTTCGTCGATTCCGAGCAGGTTTGCCGCTTCGCTTGCGTTCACGGGGCGGCGCGTCAGCGTTACGGTGGAGAGAGCGTCGCGGTATACGGGTTTACCTTCGGAATTCGTCTGCGTTTTGAGCCATTCGACGAGCGCGGAATGTTTCGCGTAATCCTCATCCGTTTCGGCTTTCGGCGTCATAACCATCATAAGGTTGCTGTATCCGAAGCGTTCCTCAACGGCGTTTTTCTTTCCGACCATATCTTTTGCGGTTTCGAGATAAATAAAGTTCACGCCCGTTTGAACGAAGTACGATCCGATCAAAACCAACGCGAAAAAGACCGCGGCGGGCTTTTTGATTTTGTTTATGCCCTTAGCGAATCTCGTATTTTTCTTATTCGGTTCTTTTATTATGTCCTTATGTTCCGATTTTTTGATCTGTTTTGCGAATATGACGACCAGGGGCGGCATGAGCAAAAAGACCGAAACCATACTGCACAAAACCGCTTTCGAGAGAACCAGCCCGATATCGAAGCCGAGCGTAAAACTCATCAGCATAATCGCGCCCAGCCCCGCGACGGTCGTCAACGCCGACGACGAAATGGGCGAAGCCGTTTTTGCGAGGGCGTTTTTCATAGCGTCCGCCGCGCCCGCGCCGAAAGACAGTTCCTCACGGTATTGATGCAGGAGCATAAGCGAATAATCTATCGTGAGCGCGAGTTGCAATATCGCCGCGATTGATTGTGTAACGAAAGAAATTTCTCCGAGAAGATAATTCGTCCCCAAATTTATGACGACCGCAACGCCCAGCATCACGCCTACAATCAACGCCTCGAACCACGATTTTGAAGTCAAAATCAAGATAATCGCCGCGACCAAAACAGCGACGGCGGTCGCCATCGGGATCTGCTCTTGAATCCTGTTTTTCAGTTCAACGTTCTGAACCAGCGCGCCGTTAAAAGCGATATCGTGATCTTTTAAGATTTCTCCGATCTCCGAAACGACGTTTTCGCCCTTGACCGAATAGTCGTCGCCGTCGAAAAACAATTTAAAGAGCGCGTCGCCCGTGCCGTCGCCGTCCTCGTCGAGAAAGTATACGGGCGTGTTAAAAAAGTTTACGGTCTTAATGCCCTCGACGTCCGCGAGCCTGCCTTGAATCTCTTTCGCTTCGCCGAGCGTCAAATTTTTGACCATAACTTCGGACGTTCCCGTCATTCCGAATTCCTCTTTCATAGCGTCGATCGCCTTGACCGAATCGGTATCCGATTGCAGATATTTTATGAAATCGTAATTCACTTCAATTTTCGTCGTCCAATATCCGCAGAGCGCGGCGAACGCCAAAACCAAAACGACTATGGCAATCCGCTTGTTCACGACAAATTCCGCAATTTTTTTAATCATAAAACTATGTAACTCCTTTGTTTCCGCGCGCCGCAGCCGCAATTTTTTTTCCGCGCGCCGATTATTAAATATTTTTCTATCTATATGCTAAAAACCGAATCTTTATAAGGCTTTTATATCTCGTTTTTTTGCTTTTCGTTATGCCTTTCTTTTGTTTTCGCTTGCTTTCCGTCATATCTTTACTTGCTTTTTGTTATAACTTTGCTTGCTTTTTGTTATAACTTTGCTTGCTTTTCGTTATATCTTTGCTTGCTTTTCGTTATATCTTTGCTTGCTTTTCGTTATATCTTTGCTTGCTTTTCGTCATAACTTTACTTGCTTTCCGTCATATCTTTGCTTGCTTTTTCCAAACAACTACTGCAACTGTTTAGGTATCTAAATACATTATATACTTAAATTTATTTGTTTGTCAATACTTTTTTTTAATATTTTTTAAAATGTTATATTAATCAACTTTTAATCCGTTACCTATAAATACGAGTTCTCAAACCCCGTACTTCTCCATATCGACCTTTCCGTCCGCAAATTCCACACCTTCCGCCAAGAGCCTTGCGATCTGTTCGTTCTCACCGCCGAAAGCGAAAGCCGCGCTGCACCGCCCGTCTTTCGTAACCACCCTATGGCAAGGTATACGCTCGGGATCGGGATTGACGTGCAAAGCCCACCCGACTTGCCGCGCCGCCGATGGCTTTCCGCAGCGCGCGGCGACGCCGCCGTAACTTATAACCCTTCCCTTCGGAACGGTTTTTACAACCTCGTACACCTCGTCAAAAAAACTCATACAAAGAGATCTCCTATAACATATATATCAACTATATCAACTTTCATTCCAAATATTCGCGATATAGTACCGCCTAAAAAACAACTTTCCGCCCCAAAAAACACAATCAACCATTTCCACGCATACGCTTACGCCCGTATAATATAACATTTAATATAACATATATATCAACTTTCATTCCAAATACCCGCGGTACAGTACCGCTAAAAAAACAATTTTTATCCCCAAAAAACACAATCAACCATTTCCACGCATACGCTTACGCCCGTATAATATAACATTTAATATAACATATATATCAACTTTCATTCCAAATATCCGCGATATAGTACCGCCTAAAAAACAACTTTCCGCCCCAAAAAACACAATCAACCCTTTCCCCGCATACGCTTACGCCCGTATAATATAACATTTAATATAACACCTATATCAACTTTCATTCCAAATATCCGCGATATAGTACCGCCTAAAAAACAACTTTCAGCCCCAAAAAACACAATTCACGTTTCACAAAATATACTTCAACCTCTCCGCGATATAACATACGCGCTAATTTTTTCTCCGAAAATACGCGGTATAGAGCCTCGTTTTTCGCGCCGTTTTACACATTAAACTATAATACGGATTTTTCTTAGCCTATCCGCCCCTACGATATAATATTTGCGTTGATATTTTGCCATTAAATCCGCGATACAGTACCGCGCCTAAAAGGATTTTTTAAAATTCAAAAGAAATTTAATTTTCCCTTTCTTTTAAAATACGCATATTTATGACCATATTTATGATATATCTTTTTTAATTTAATGTCAAATCTTTAAAGGGTAAAAATAAGAGGTAAAAAATTGACAAAATATCCCAATTTTTCACCTCTTAAATCAAACTTATGCAAAAAATATCCTCTTTGACCCCAACCGCCCTAATACGACAACCTTCCGCTCCCCTTAAAAATGCCCGTCAAGGCTTCCTCTATTCTCCTTATATTCCCCTCCGTGGGAGGGGCAAGGGGTGGGGCGACCGCTTCCCCCTAATACAACAACCTTCCGCTCCCCTTAAAAATACCCGTCAAGGCTTTCTCTATTCTCCGCTATTCCCCTCCGTGGGAGTGAATCTAATGGGTGGGGCGAAACTTCCCTCATTACCTTATATTCCCCTCCGTGGGAGGGGCAAGGGGTGGGGCGACCGCTTACCCTAATACAACAACCTTCCGCTGCCGCTGTCTATGACCCTCAAAATATCCGTCTCCTCGCCGCTCTCCGCATCCACATAAACAAAATAGTCCGCGCCGTCATAGCCGCAATAAAATTCATAACACAACACTTCCGCGCCCTTTTTCGGAATCAGCGCGAGCCGCACATACTCTATGACCAATTTATCCGACACCGCCTCCCCCGCCGTATGCGCGTCGATCCCGACGGGTTTCAGCGCGCGTTCCGTGTGATTCAAAAAATAGTTCGCGGTCTCTACGCCCAAAATCTCTCCGTTATCCGAAGCGACCTTGACTTTTATCATATCGGGATAATATATCACGCCGCCCTCTTCATAGGCAAAATTTACATACAAAACGCCGTCGTAATCGCTCACCCAAACGTTTTTCATATCGCTAAAACCTATCAGCGCGGCGAATGCGCTTGCAGCGTCGATACATTCCTCTTCGGACAGTCCGCCGCCCTCTACGGAGCGGAAATTATCCATATTCAAAATCCTGCCGCCGCGCTTCGTAACGGCGATATAGATCTCTTGTCCGCCGTCGCCGCGCATAAGGAAATTATACGCGGGAATAACGCCGCCGCTCTCGTTCAAAAAATCTATGCCGCCGATGCCCTTGCCGCCGAAAATTCCGGTGATAATTCCGCGCGCGTCCTCCTCCGAAACGTCCTCGCCGTCAAGCCCTTTCGCGGTCTTTTTTTCCGCGTCGTCGCTAAACGGTCCGTCGTATATCATTTTCGGATATTCGACCGTCGTTTCGTTCAGCCCGTCGAATATGTCCGCCAAAAACGCGTCCTTGCCCGAATAGCCGTTGATCAGCCTGTATCCCTCGTCCATCTTGTTTTGAACGCTTGAAAGTTCTTGTCCCAGCCTTTGAACCATAGTTTGTATCTCTCCCAGCTTGTCCTTGTCCCCGTTTGACAACGCCTCGCCGTTTACGGTTTTTCCGTACAGATAGTCGGCGTAGTCGCCGAGTTGGTTTATAAATCTCACAATTTTAAGGTCGCCTCCGTCCTTTTGAATCAAATGGCTGAGGTGACCGATCGAAACCGCCGCGAGTTTATTGATTTCGTTCAACAGAGTCTCTTGATTTTTACGCCCCGTCGAAACCGTCAGTTTTCCAAGTTTACTTTCCGCGTCGTTTATGCTTTGAATCAACTCGTAAAAGGACAGTTCGTAGTCGTTTTCGATCTCCTGCATATACGAATCCCTGTCCCTTTTTACGACGACGTTATGCACGACCAGCCCGATCGTCCCGGCAAGCAATATCGAAGAAACGATAAGCAAAAGTTTTGACGTTTTTTTTGCGTCGTAGGTTTTCGCTTTTTTGTTTTCGCGATCCATTTTTTACACTCTCCTTAAATATGACTTATATTATATAATTTTTCGCGCTATTATACCTCGTTTTTTTTATTCTTTTTATCTCTTATCTTTTATATATCTTACGCTATATTTTACACGCCGCATTTGCAATATTTTTTTCTTATGTTTTTATATAATTTATATTATATAATTTTTCGCGGTACTATACCTCATTTTTCTACTCTTTTTATCTCTTATATTTTATATATCTTACGCTATATTTTACACGGCGCGCTCACGGCGTTTTTTATTGTTTTTATCCTTTATTTTATACAACTTACGCCCTATCGTTTCCGCCTATCTATACGCAAAATTTATGATTCCCGATAGTCAGCCTAACTTCCCTGCTAAAAATCCATTGGCTCGTTGCGGTTCGCGGATTATAATAATATATACAGCCGTAGGTAGGATCCCAACCGTTCAGCGCGTCTTTTGCGGCGTTGTATGCGTTTTGATTCGGCGTGAGATTGATCTGCCCGTCGTGAACCGCCGTAAACGCCCACGGCTGATATATGACCCCGGGAATGGTATTCGGAAACTGCGGACTTTTGACGCGGTTCAATATAATCGCGGCGACCGCCACCTGCCCCGTATACGGTTCGCCCCTCGCCTCCGCGTACACGCACTTAGCGAGAAGGTCGAGATCGGAAGATTTATATCCCCCCGCCGTCGTCCCCGAAAGGCTTATACCCATTGCGGCGGCGGTCTTTGTTCCGACGATTCCGTCGGCGGTCAATTTATTTTTCTTTTGAAAGGCTTTGACGGCGGCGGCGGTTTGCGCGCCGTAGATTCCGTCCACGGAACCGGAATAGTACCCCCAATTTTTCAACTTTTTCTGCACGGTTTTGACGTCGTCGCCCCTGCTGCCCTGTTTCAAAGCGGCGGCTTCCGCGATCTCGCTTTCAAAGGTCCAAGACTCGGGCGCATTCGGTGAAAAAGTGTCCGAAAAGACCAAGGCATACCCCGCGGCGAGAGCCAAAATACACACCGCCGCAAAAACTTTTATTCCTCCGTTCATAATTTATCCCTCCCGATTTCCATAAATTTCCGCATTCTAAACTATTTTCGCCGATTTTTAAACTATTTTTCGCCGATTTTTAAACTATTTTTTACCGTATTTTAAACTATTTTCGCCGATTTTCAAACTGTTTTTCGCCGATTTTCAAACTGTTTTTTACCGTATTTCAAACTGTTTTTCGCCGATTTTTAAACTGTTTTTTACCGTATTTCAAACTATTTTCGCCGATTTTCAAACTGTTTTTTACCGTATTTCAAACTGTTTTTCGCCTAATTTTTTTTAAAAACATACATATAGTTTTTTAAAATTCCGCCTATAATTCCACATTTTTCAAGATAGTTACCCACCGATTTTAGCAAAATTCTGTGTTTTTTATATTTGATACAGTCTTATTCCCCGAGATTTTATTCCGCAAACCCTTCCGTGGTAGCGGCGTATATTTGGGGCTAACTTCCCTTATTATCCTCAATTCCCCTCCGTGGGAGGGGGTAAGGGGGTGGGGCGTCATTTTTATCGCTTTTTATATAATTACGTCTATAATTCCTATATTCTTCCGCAATTTTCAAAATTTTCACCTACCGATTCTCATAAAATTCCTCTATAATTTCCCATATTTTAGACCGATATTTGACCAATCCGCTCCCGTCGTCCTCCGCGGGAATGAAGCAAAGCGGAGGAAAGGCTATACACCACCAATTATCCCCTTTCGCCTCGCCAAGTTCCAAAATCAAAGCGTTATAGACCCCTTGTTCTAAAACCACGTCCCCGTATATTCTCGTCGGAAATTCCTCCGCCCTGATCTCCGCCTTAGCATTGTAGTTCAACCCGTTCGCGGCGAGAACCCTATCCGCCAGCGCGGAAATCCCGTTTAGGCTTTCGCGGATTTTTTCCGCCGCGTTTTCCGCCGTGCGGCATTCCGCGAGAACGGGAGTAAGGTATGCGACCGTCTCGTCGCGGATCGAATATTTGACGCTTTGATCCTCCGCGGAATTGCTGTTTGCGCGGATATGGATGCGTAAATATTCCGTTTCGGGTTCGCCTGTCTTTACGTATCCAAGGAACATATTTGCGGCAAAAATTCCCGATATAACCGCCGCGGCAACTGCAACGGCGGCTATGTACGCGCCTTTTTTCATAAAAAAACCTCCGTTTTTTGTATTATTTCAATCGTTTTTCCGCATTATTTCAACCGTTTCTTGTATTATTTCAATCGTTTTTCCGCACTATTTCAACCGTTTTTCCGTATTATTCCAATCTTTTTTCATCTCTATTCCAACCGTTTTCACTCATTATTTTAGCCGTTTTTCGGCATTATCTCAATCGTTTTTTCATCTCTATTCCAATCGTTTTTCATTTCATTTCAACCGAACAAGCCCTAAAATTATTGCCTCAAAAAAAAATTATATACCTTTTTAAATATCAAAAAATAAAAAAGAACACGCAAACTTTATATCGTAAAATAAAAAAAGAACACCGCAAACTTGAATATCAAAAAAATAAAAAAAGAGAACGCCTCAAACGGCATTCTCTCTCATTATTCATAAAGTATATTATTTCAATTTTTCGTTTTCCTTAAACTCTCTGTCCGGATCCTTAAAGAAAAAATCGCGCATAGTCAAAATTCTTTTTACCGGGTTTTTGGGATCGGCGGTTTTCGCCCTCGCGTAATTGAAGCCCAAGCCCTCGTATATCTCGCCGAATTCCTTTATCCGCGCCGAAAATTCCGCGTAATCCTCTCCGCCGCCGCCCGTCCAACAAACCTCCGCCGCCGCCGAAAGACGCGGCAAAAGGCGAAATTCCAATTTTTCGCGGCTTCCCAGCCACTCCGTCCAGACGGCGGCTTCCACGCCCGCGATCCGATCCGCATACTCCTCCCCGATCGGCTCCGACGGTTTAAACTTATAGATATTTTTCAGCGGATATTGAGAAAACGGCATATCGAAATACATAGGGTTATGCTTACTGACCAAAACTCTGCCGCCTTTTTTCAGAAACTCACGGACGTTCGGGTCTTTTTTGGGCGTCCAATACTGCGCGATCATCTCCGTATCGAAATTTCCGCCCTCCAAAGCCTCGTTCCACGCGATGAGATTTTTGCCCTTGCTCTTGACGTAGGCGTTTATTTTCCGCATAAAGTATCTCTGCAATTCCTCGACGCTCCCGATATTTTCGGATTTCATAAGTCTTTGGCAGTCGGGGCAATTTTTCCATTCGTCCTTCGGGGCTTCGTCGCCGCCGATATGAAAATACGGCGCGGGAAATATATCGAAAATCTCGTCGATAACGTCGAAAATAAATCTAAAAGTCGCCTCCTTCCCTATGCACGCGCTTCTGTTCCAGTCGCGCTCGCCGTGAACGGAGGGGTAGTGTCCGCCGAAATACCACGGCACGCTCACCTTTTTGTCGCGGCAAGCCAAATGCGGATACGCCGCGAAAGCCGCGGCAAAGTGCGCGGGCATATCGATTTCGGGAATGATTTGAATTCCGATCTCCGCGGCGTAAGCGACGATTTCTTTCATCTCTTTTTGCGTATAAAATCCCGAATGAGGCTTGCCGTCGTCCAAGTCGTTTTTATTTTTCCAACCGCCGATATGCGTCTTTTCGCGTTTACTTCCGATCTCGGACAAAAGCGGATATTTTTTAATTTCGATTCGCCAGCCCTGATCGTCGGTGAGGTGCAAATGCAAAGTATTCATTTTGTGTAAAAGCATCAAATCGAGTATTCTTTTTATGTATTCCGCGTCGTAAAAATACCGCGCGACGTCGATCAGCAGCCCCCTGTACGAATACGCGGGAGCGTCTGAAATTTCACAAAAATCCGCGGTATAGATCCGCGTTTTTGCGTCCGCTTTCGGGTTCGCGGAAGCGTCCGGATTTCCGCCAAAATCCTTGGTATAACCGCGCGTTTTTGCGTCCGCTTTCAAGGCGGCTCTAAGCGTTTGACAAGCGTAGAGCGCACCGTTTTTTCCTCCCGCTTTTATGTCTATTCCGCTTTCTGAAATTTTCATTTCATAACCCTCGGGATTCAAATGCCCGTCAAAAAAAATCCGCATACCCGGGATATCGTCCGCGCCGCCGCTTTGCAAATGCAAACCGATTTTTTCAAACAGCGTGCGGTTGACGACGGGCAAAATCCCGCCGAATTCCGCGCAAATAAAGACGCTTTTCAGCGTTCTCAAATCTATTTTTCCATCTTTCACTTCCGCCTTTCCGAGTTTTGGAATCACAACCATTCCGCTCTCCTTTAATTTTAAATTTACTTTAAATTCTTTAAATTTAAAATTTAAATTATTTCGTTTTTAATACCGTTTCACTTTTAAAATTCCCACTTTCCGCGCTTGCGTTTTTTACGTTTATATTTTTCACGTTTATGTTTTAGCGTTATTTTTGTTCGAAAATTTCTTTGACTTCTTTCGCTCCGTATCGATATATCTTTCCGCAAAAGTCGCAGCGCGCCTCGATCATTCCGACGTTTTTCAAGATTTCATACGCTTCGGCGCGCCCCAGCATACGTATAATATTCCGCGTTCTTTCCCCGCCGCACCCGCAAAAATAACGCGGCGTGAACTCGTCGATTTTTTTCACGTCAAAGTCCGCGAAATATGTGTCCATAATCGCGTCGGGCGTTTTTAATTCGCGGAGCATTTTTCCGAAATCGCCGAAATCTCTAAGTATGTCCTGCACGATCGTGATCAAAAAATCGTCCGCGCCTGGCAGAACCTGCACAAAAAAACCTCCCGCCGCGAGTATTTTTTTTCCGTTGAAATATTCGCCCAAGACGACGGCGGAGGGTTTTTGTTCGCTGACAGTGAAATAGAGGGCGAAATCGGACGACAAATCGCCTTTGACCAATTCCGACCGTCCGGTATATGGTTCTTTCATTCCCGAATCCTTGATGACGGTTATATATCCCTCGCCGCCCGCGGCGGAGTCCGCGGCGTTTTTGAATGCCGTCGCGGCGGTCGTTTCGTCTTCGTAATTTATTTTTTGTTCGGAATTTATTTCTTTTGCGGCATTGCATTCCGTTTCGCCGTTCGTCTTATATTCGGCGTTTATTGTATTCTCGGAATCCGTTTCATTTTCGGAATTTATTTTATTTTCGGAAATTTTTTTACCGCCGTTTCCGCAATCCGCTTCGCCGTCTGTTTTTTCATAGTTATCCGTTTTTTCGCAATATTTTTTTGCTTCGCCGTTTATAAGCAGCCGCCCTTCTTCGACGTATCCCTTGACGGAATCCATTTTCGCGGCGACGGCAATCTTCACCGATTCGCCGCCCGAGCCGTCCTCCGACGCGCCCGAAACGATTACGGACAGTTTATCCTCCTCGTTTTTCAGGTCGCGCCCCATAAAGACCCCGACGGTCAAAACGCGGTTCAAGACCGCCGCGGGCAAGGCTCCCAACCCGTGCAGCCTCGCCGCCTCGTGTAAAATGTCCGTGGAATCGATAACCGTAACGACGATCGAACCGTTTAATAAATACTTTTTCGCAACACTCATATATATATTATTCCCGTATAACTTCCTTACTTTTTTACCGATAAAAATTTCATTCAAAAAACGCTTTTTCGTTTCTTTTTTCATCGGAAAAAACATTTTAATTAAACAAATATCTTTTAGTTTTAAATTCTCTTTTACTTAACAAATATCTTTCGTTTTTCGTTCTATTCGTTACTCTCTACAAAACCTTTCCATTCAAAAAACGCTTTTTATTTTCCTTTTTTCAATTTTCTTTTCTCGCGGCGACGACCAGCCTTTCAAAATTCCTTTTGAATCCGCCCTTTACGGCGTTCAACTTTTCGTCAAAAAATTCCGCTTTAAAGCCGCTTTTTTTCAAAATCTCCGCGATTTCGCCGTTTTCATAAAAATACTGCGCGTTTTCCTCATCGGAACGCACATAAACCCCGTCTTTTTTCTCGAAAAATGTCAAATTCATACGGATTTTGCGGCTTTTATCCGAATATTTTGAATTCCTCCAAAAAAACGACAACTCTTCCCCGTCGTCGAAATACAGCCTTTCGGACAGAATATTTCTCGCCTTATACGCCGTACTCATATCGAAAATCAGCAATCCCCCTTCTCTCAGCGCGCCGTAAATCATCCCAAAAAGCCGTTCCATACGGGATAAAGATTCGACGTAATTAAAGCCGTCCGTAAAACACGCGGCGAAGTCATACTTTCCTAAAAGCGTGGGTTTATTCACGTCGGCGTTCAAAAAAATAATTTTTTGTCCCGCGTTTTTTGCTTTTTCGGCGGCGGCGTTGAGCATATCGCCCGACACGTCCGACGCGGTCATACGGCATCCCGCTTCCGCGAGCGCGAGGGTCATTTTGCCCGTTCCGCAAGCGAATTCAAAGCCTTTTAACGGATGCGACGCGGAACCGCCGAGTGTTTTCAGCCTTTCCGAAACGAACGCCGCCGTTTTTTCGTAGGGGTAGTCTTTCATCAAAAGGTCATAATATTTATAAAGAGCGGAATATTCCATACATCTAAGCCGTCCGCAAAAATCCGCATAAATTCTAACCGTTTTTTTTTCGGGATTTAATCGGATATTTATTTAATTTTATTTGTTTATTTTTAATTTTTAACTTTTTACGGTATTTCCGTCGTTTTTTAGCGTCTTTATTAGGTATTTTATCGGATTTTTCAAAATTTCGATTTGTTTTTTATATCTTTTTTTAATTTTTCAGAGTATTTCCGTCGAATTTCCGCTCAACTTTTTACCGGATTTCTATACGGTTTTTCTTATTTCTTTTTCTTTTTCGGATTTTTATATACGTTCACGGGTTTTTTCTTTTTTTCACCCGGATTCGTTTCGGAATTTTTGTTTTCGGCGGCGGTTTTATTCTCCGTTTTTTTATTCCCGTCGAAATTTTTATTTACGGTCTTTTTACCGTCCGCTTTTTTATTCTCAACGGCGTTCTTGCTTTCCGGTTTTTTACTTCCTTCGGCGGTTTTATTCTCCGTGTTTTTACTCTCCGGTTTTTTACTTCCCTCCGCGTTCTTGCTTTCCGCTTTTTTATTCCCGGCGGCGTTTTTATTCTCCGTCTTTCCTTCGATATTTTTACTTTCCGCTTTTTTGCCGCCGATTTTAGCGTTTTCGGCAACGTATATTTCATACACTTTATTCAAAAAATTCTCAAAGCCGTATTGACAAAAACTCGTCCAAAAGAACGCGTACAGCGTCAAGAGCAGAAACACCGCCGCGATAAACAGGATCGTCATAGCGGTTACGCTGCCCGTAAAGACGACGAGAACGGGTGAAAAGCAGACGATCGCAAAAATGATATTTAAAGGATAGATTCCGAAAGTATACAGCGCGCCGTTTTTTAACGCGTCCAAAAATTTCAATTCGCCGTATACGGGGATCATCGAAAAGGCGTACATCATAAAAACAAAATACGTCAAGAGCGCGAGGAGTGAAAAGCCCAGCCCGACATACCCGCCGATCGGCGCGGAACCTAAGAGGGCGGCTTGATACTGTCCGAGCGCAAGTTCCGCGACGCCGAGCGCGCCCGCGCAAAACACGGAATACAAGACGGTATATTTCCACCAATTTTTTTTGACCGCTTTTATCAGCGTCGAAAAGACTTTTACTTCGGAGTTTTGCCACATAAGCAGTTTTGTGACGTCGAACGCGCCCGCGAGCAGCGGACCCGGGATCAGCGCGAACAAAAAAGCGTAGACCGCGCGCGCTTGTATTGTCCCGATGAGGGCGGCGAGTTTTGCGGCGTTGTCGGCGGACGCGAGAGGCCAGCCGATTCCGGTATTCAGCGCGTAGCCGAGAGAGTTTTGCACCGCGGCGACGTCCAAAAAGACGCTAAAAACATAGATCAAAAAGGGCAGAAACGCCGCGCCGACGAGCAGATTGACGCGGAAAAGCCTCGTATATTCGATAAACATAATGTCTATCGTTTTTTTGATTCTGCCCTTTTTTTGCGCCGACGGCACGATAAAGGGCGGTTCGATACGTTTTTCCTCTGCCGGAACGAGATAGGTATACCAACTTTTCGCCATAAAACCTCCGTTATTTGTGGACTTTTTTTGATGAATTTTGTATGCGCGGCTTACTTGCTTGCATTAATTTTTCCGCGTATTTTTTGTTTTTCGCGTTGTTTTCTTCGTTTATTTATCTCTTTTTCGCGTCGCTTTCTTCGCTCGTTTATCTCTTTTTCGCGTCGCTTTCTTTACGCGCTATTATTTTCTATATAAACTACTTATTATTTTAATACAAAATCAAATAATATGCAAACAAAATCGGCATTTATATTTTATAAATCGCGTCTATAATGATAATACACGCAATTCCCCTCCGTGAAAAGGGTTAAGGAAGCGGAGATTAAAAAAAAATCAAAAAATCACCCCGTTAGGATTCCGTTATGAAAATACTTGACAAACTCCGCGACATATGCCGCGCAATTCTCTATACCATAACCTTCAAACTGCTTTTTTCAGTTTTGAGGGCGGTTTTCAACGCGCTTACGGCGGTCATCTACGGCGGATTTTTCTATCTGTTTTTCTACGTCGTGTTCGGCGGAATTCTCATACTCTTTTTCGGTTTCCGCCCAACTTTTTGGGATACAAATACGCGGCTCTATGCCGCGGGTTTCGTCTTTTGGACGATCGTCAGCATTGCCGCCGTCGTAAAAAAAATCAACGGAAAAATCTTTGAAATTAACAAAAAAAGAGAGGACGAAAAAAACGAACGCCTTGCACTGAGGCGCGAGCGCGAAGAATATATCTATCGGCGCGAATGCGGGCGCGCCGAACGAAAAGCGGAAAAAAGACAAAGACGCGCCGAACGCAGAGCGCGGTTTGACTCTTATTTTTATGACGACTATAAATAAGCGCGTCTTATATAGCGGTTAGAAAACATAAAATCCCTTAAAATTAAACTCTTTTCCAATCCGAAACATAAAATTCCAAAAACTAAACTCCTATTTTAAGCGCGAAACGCAAAATTCCTTAAAAAACCAAACGCTTTCTCTATATTTCTTTCTTGTCGTATCCCAATTCTTTTAAATACGAATAGTTATCCTGCCAATCCTCTCTGACCTTGACCCAAACCTTCAAAAACACTTTCTCGTCTGAAATTTTCTCGATATCGCGCCGCGCCGCAGACGCGATTTTTTTGAGCATCGCGCCGTCCTTCCCGATAATAATCGGCTTATGGCTTTGTTTTACGGCTATGATTTCCGCCTCTATATCGGCGATTCCGTTTTCGCGCACTATATAACTCGTTATATTGACGCCTATGCCGTGAGGGATCTCTTTTTCGAGGTATAGAAGCGTCTTTTCGCGTATGATTTCCTGCGCCAAAAAGCGTAAAGTTTTATCGGTGATCATATCCTCCGAATAATATTTTTCGCCGTCCTTCAAAAACTTTTTCAGTTCGTCTTTTAACGCTTCGACGTTTCCGCCTTTCAGCGCGGAAATGGGAACGATCGCGGCGATTTTTTTCATTTCGTTGAATCTCAAAAGGTTTTTGACGAGCAATTCCCTATTCGCATCGTCGGTTTTATTCACGGCGACGACGAGCGGGATTTGCGAATACGACATTTTTTCTATATCGCGGTATTCGTCCTCCTCGATTTTTTTCGCGCCGTCGACGACGTATAGAACCGCGTCCGCGCCGTCCGAGGCGGATTTGACGCTTTTCGCCATATACTCGCCCAGCATACTCTTGCCGGACTGTATGCCCGGTGTATCCAAAAAGACGATTTGATAGTCTTCGCCGTGCAAAATTCCCGTTATTATGTTGCGCGTCGTCTGCGGCCGCCACGAAACGATCGACACTTTTTCGCCGATCAGCGTATTCAAAAGGGTAGATTTTCCGGCGTTCGGCTTTCCGACGATGGATATAAAGCATGATTTATACATATATTTTTCCTTATTTTGTATGTTTTTTATATAACATAAGCGTGTTTTTCATTCGTTTTTTTTGCATTTAACGCTATAAAATTCATTACTTTTTGCCTGAATTTTTCCATATATTACCGTATTCGCAATTTTCTAAAACGACGGTTCTATTCGTTTTTTTTCATTTAACGCTATAAAATTCCTTACTTTTTTCCTAAATTCTTGATGTCCTCTATGTAGTATATATCCATTTTTTCGTCGCACGCGGCGATGACGACGATCCCCTTGACGAACTCCGCGATAGTTTCCATACAAAGTCCGCAAGGGCAGATCGGTTCTCCGCCGAAACTATACACCGCCACGGCGTCAAACTGCGTTTCGCCCGCGGTTACCGCGCTTGCGATCGCGGCGCGTTCCGCGCATATCGACGCGGAAAAAACTCCGACCTCGACGGCGGCTCCGCCGTATATGATGCCGTCCGCGGTCAAAATCGCCGCGCCCGTCGCCCTTTCGGAATACGGAACGTATGCGTTTTCCGCCGCCGCTTTCGCCGCGGGAACGAGTAAATCGGCTATATAAGCCAAATCGGTATCCTTGTCAAGCATAAAAGTACCCCCTTTTCGGAACCGCCCGAATTGCATATTTTGAAAATAAAATAGCGATAGGACTCTTCCCTAAAAAAATTTTTCGTATGTGTTTCCCCACGCCGCTTTTTATGTTTTTTATTCGGATTTTGATATTGTGTTTTTCCGTCTTTTATATCTCATTTTCCGCGGTACTATACCGCCGTTTTTAAAAACTTTTTTACCCTCTTTTCCGGGTTTTCTTACCATATCTTTTAGAATCTTTATATTGTATTTTTCCGATATCTTTTTCCGCTTTTTATATCTCACTTTCCGCGGTACTATACCGCCGTTTTTCACTTTTAATACCGCCGCCGCTAACCGCTACTCTCTCCCTATCCCCGCCGCGCTCATAATCTCCTCCTCCGCGGTTCTCATAACCCTTTTATCCTCATCGTTTTCGTGGTCAAACCCGAATAGGTGCAGCAGTCCGTGCAAAAAAAGATAGCAGCACTCGCGCTTATACGAATGCCCGAATTCCTCCGCCTGCTCCTTAATTTTGTCATAGCATACGACTATTTCGCCGAGAGTTAAACGCCCCGTTTCGGGATTTATATCGGTTTTAAACGCGCTTTTTTTGACGGGAAAACTCTCGATCAAAAGGTTCGGAAAGGACAAAACGTCCGTAACCGCGTCCTTGCCCCTCGTCTCGCGGTTGATTTTTTTCATTTTATTTTTCGCGGTATTTGAAACCTCGACGTCGAAAATATCGCGCTGTCCGAGTTTTTTGAGCGCGGCTTTATACACCCTTTTCAAATCCTCTTCATATCCGTTCGGAAAATCAAACAAAACGAGCATCTTCCATTACTCCTCTTGAAAACTATGTAAAAAATTTAAAACGTCCTTTATTCTTTCTTTTCGGTTTGGTATCTGACCCTCGACCGGAACATATACGGAATACTTTCGACCAACGTCTTTTTTATAATTCCGATATCCTTCAATGAAATGCCGCATTCGTCAAATGTCGGCGGTTCTATTCTTTCTTTTCGGTTTGGTATCTGACCCTCGAATGAAACATATGCGGAATACTTTCGACCAACGTCTTTTTTATAATTTCGATATCCTTCAATGAAATATCGCACTCGTTAAACTGTCCCATATCGATCTTATCCTTTATCAATTTCGCGATCAATGCCTCCGTATCCGCGCTTTGGTTCGCCCTGACCGCCGATTCGACGGTATCGCATATCATCAAAATCGCGGAAATTTTCGTCGTCGGCTTGTGATTGTCATAGACGTAATCGGTTGATTCCAGCCCGCCCTCCGTCATATATTTCGCCTTATTATAGAAAAAATTGACGGGCGACGTACCGTGATGTTCCTCCGCCGCTCTGACGATTTCCTCGGGGAATCCTTTTTCTTTGAGGATTTGGACGCCGTTTTTGGTATGCGCGATAATTTTGCTTGCGCTGACCTCGGGGATCAATTCGTCGTGCGGATTATAGCCGTCGAACTGATTTTCGCCGAAAAATTCGGGGGCTTTGATCTTTCCTATGTCGTGATAATATGCCGACGCCCTCGCGAGCAGCGGATTTTCTCCGACCGCCTCCGCGCAAGCCTCGGCGAGCGACGCGACCATAATGGAGTGATGGTATGTTCCGGGGGCTTTTTCTTTCAATTCTTTCAAGACGGGGTTTGCGGGATTTGTATATTCGAATATTCTGAAATCGGTGCAAACGTCGAAAATCTTGTCAAAAACGGGCAAAAGCAGCCAAAATACCGCTACGGACGCGACGACGGACGCGAAAAGCCAAAGCGCGTTTTCCGTAGAGAATTCATAGGAAAGGGTTGCGTAGACCGTCGAAATCGCCGCGGCGATAAATCCGAAAAATACGTTATAGAAGAGTATGTCGACGCGTTTGCCGTTCTTTCCGGACGCGAAAATCATCAGCGCGCCCGTAAAGGTGTTGCACAAAATTCCGCATATCGCGCCGTTGACGTCGTAAACGCCGTTGTTGTTCAGGACTATAAAACACAGCGCGAGCGCGGTAGTAAAGAGGTTAAAAATAGCGGTTCTAAGCCCGACGAGAGCCGCGCAAAGCAAAAACAAAAAGGCGATCGGAACAAAAAACACCGAAACGTATTTCATAAACGCCAGCGACGCGCCCACCGTCGCCGCCGAAATCAAGAGCGAAACCGCGAAAGGTTTTATGGAATTGCCTTTCAACGCCTCCGCAAAATATTTTTCGTAAGCGAACAGCAGAATATAGACGAGAGTTAAGACGAAAAATACCGTTATAACTTCCGTTATGCTCTCTCTATCCCAACCCGTCCCGAAACCTCCGCGCACGGCGAAAGCGTAAAACAACGTCAAAACGCACGAAACGGCGGCGTTCAGCCCGAGAGCCTTAAAAAATTGCGCGCGCGCGCGCTTGTCCTTTTTTGGGGCGAGCGCGGTATTTTCTCCGTTTTCTTCCGCCGTATCCGCGGCGGACGCTCCCGCCCTTCTTTTTTCTTTACTCATAAATTTTCCCTCGCTTTTTTATCTTTTCCGGACGCGTTTTTCACGCCGCGCCTTTTGCTTTTGTATGTCTTTCTTGCCGCATTTTCACGCCGCACTTTTTGCTTTTGTATGTCTTTCTTGTCGCATTTTCACGCCGCACTTTTTGCTTTTGTATGCCTTTTCCGGCGTGTTTTTCACCGCGCGTTTTTTTCTCTTTGTATGCTTTTTTTACGCTCTTATAAACGCGGATCTACACCGCGCCTTCTTTGATTTACATTTGCGGTTTTTTATGTCTTTTTACGCCTTTATATCTCTCTTTTCCGGCGTGTTTTTCACCGCGCGTTTTTTTCTCTTTGTATGCTTTTTTACGCTTACAAACGCGGATCTATACCGCGTTTTTTTTGATTTACATTTGCGGTTTTTTATGTTTTTTTACGCCTTTATATCTCTCTTTTCCGACGTGTTTTTCACGCCGCGCCTTTTGCCCTTCGTATGTCTTTTTTGACGCTTATAAACGCGGATCTATACCGCGCTTTTTTATAAAATTTTTCGACATTTTTACCCGTTACCGTATGGGTGGGGCGACTTCTTCCCTCATTATCCTCAATTCCCCTCCGTGGGAGGGGATCAAAGGGGTGGGGCGTAACGCTCCGTTTGATATGGACTATTTACGTCAATGACGATAGGACTTGTAAAGCGACGCATTTTAACGATATTTCCCTCATTATCCTTACATTCCCCTCCGTGGGAGGGGATAAAGGGGTGGGCGTCCGATTTTTAAACCGCTATAATTTTTATATTTGCGCTATCTAATTTTTCCCGTCGTTCTCATACGCTTCGATAATGCGTCTTACGAGTCCGCTCCTGACGACGTCCTTCCCCGAAAGGTACACGATTCCGATCCCGTCGATATCCTTTAAAAGTTCGACGGCGTTGACAAGTCCCGACTTTTCGGGCGGCAAATCCGTCTGCGTTACGTCGCCCGTAACCACGACGCGGCTTCCCTCTCCCATTCTCGTCAAGAACATTTTCATTTGTTCTTTCGTGGCGTTCTGCGCCTCGTCGAGAATGATAAAAGCGTCGGACAGCGTACGTCCGCGCATATAAGCCAACGGCGCGACCTCTATATTTCCGCGTTCGACGAGTTTTTGATAGGTTTCGAAGCCGAACATCTCTTGGAGCGCGTCGTATAGCGGACGGAGATAAGGATCGACCTTTTCCTGCAAATCTCCCGGCAAGAATCCGAGTTTTTCGCCCGCTTCCACGGCGGGGCGCGTCAGCACTATTCTTTCGACCTCTTTATTTTTGTATGCTTTGACGGCGAGCGCGACGGCGAGATAAGTTTTTCCCGTTCCCGCGGGGCCGATTCCGAAACAAAGGTCATTTTGCATAATCGCGCGGACATAGAGCCTTTGCCCTATCGTCTTGCAGCGTATATTTCTGCCCTTTGCGGTCGCGGCAACGACGTCGAAAAGCGCGTCGATACCGTCCAGCCGTCCGTCGCGGAGGAGGTCGACGAGGATTTTGAGGTCGGTTTTTTTTGGTGAGCCGCCGCGTTTTGAGAGTTTGACGAAGGCGTCGAGAACCGCTTCGGCATTTTCGGCGTTTTGCCTTTCGCCGTAGATATTAAAAGCGTCGTCGCGCGGAAAAATCGTAACGTTAAAATGTTCGGAGAGAAATTTTATATTTTCGTCGGCGTTTCCGAACAAGGCTTTGATACTGTCAAAGTCGTCGATTGTATATTTTATCGTAATGTTGTTATCAAATTCGTCCAAATACTTTTTACTCCGATTTTTCGTTTTTAGTTTTTCAACCTTTTATTTTTTTGTATTCCGTTTTTTAGTATTCTATTTTTTTAGTGTTCCCTTTTTAACGTTTTATTTTTTGCATTCCGTTTTTTTAGCGTTCCGTTTTTTAGTTTTCCCTTCTTGCCGTTCTATTTTCTAACGTTTTATTTTTAGTATTCTATTTTTAGTATTCCGTGTTTAACGTTTTATTTTTCAAGTATTCTATTTTTTAAGCGTTCCGCTTTTTTTGTATTCCCGCCTCTCCTACGAAATCTTTTCCTCAACCTCATAATAATATTCGACGACGCGCCCTCCGTCCACGACGTTCCTGACGACATACCAAGAGTCCGTAACGTCCGCTCCGGCGGGCAGAGTTTTTTGCGCGTCTTTTTTTGCGCGTTCGATAAGGTTCGGCAGTTCTTCCTCGAACACGCGCGTTACGTTCTCGGTTTTCAACTCGAAATACGTCAGTCTTGTAAGTTTGACGGGTACGGGCGCGAAAAGGCCGCGCGTCTTAACGGCGGTTTTGAATAACGCATACGGAGACGCCGGAGTTTTTCCTATCGCCGCGCCGAAAATCCCGATGAGATTAAAACTTTCCGACCGGCCCGTCAAAACGGTTTCTACGCCGTTTTCAACGAACGCCGCCGTCCCGGAATAGCACACCTTTGCGAAAACTTCGCCCGAAGCCCTCGTTCCGGCGTCCGCGTCCCCGACTTTGACATACGGATGAATGAGAACGTCCCCCGCCCTCACCGCTTCGCCGGCTTTTACTGCGGGCGTACCTCTTAGAGTAACGATGCGCGAAACCGTCCCGTCTTTTTTTGCAATAACGGGGGTATGCTTTGTCATATCGACCGCGGCGGGCGGCGGCAATTCCTCATACAGATTGACGATAAGCGTCATTCCGCTTATCTTGACGGAGGCGAAAGCGACTTTGTCAACCGAACTAACGATTATATATTCCAGCCGTTTTTTGTCGATCGCGCTCGTTTTTACGCCTTTTTTTATGCCCTCGTTTTCCAAAACCGCCTCGATTACGGCGGGTTCTATGGTTTTCAGTCCGTTTATCCGTATTTCGTTCAGGCGCGAATTGACGAAAGAAAGCAAAACGGCGGCGATTAAGACTCCGGCGACCAGCCCTTTCCGCTTAAAAAACGCGGAAATACGGAAAAAAAGCCCGTATTCGCCGACGACTTGATAAGTATAGCACATTTCGTCGAATAATGCAATTATCTTTCGGCGGTCATTTCTTTTTACCTTAAAATAAAGGTCGTTTTCCTTTATTTTCGCGTCAAAAACAAGTATGCCTTTCGCGGAAAGAAGCGAAACCGCCTTTTCGCATCTTAGGGAAGCGATTCTAAAAACAGTATAATCCATCGTGAATCCCCTTTTTGCATTCTTTTTTTATCTTTTCACGTCTTTTTTCACGTTTTGAATGCTCTTATATTTTTTTTGTTTTTTGAATGCTTTTATATCCGTTTTTCGTTTTTTGAATGCTTTTATATCCGTTTTTCGTTTTTTGAATTTTTTTGAACCGTTTCGTATTCTTTTTTGAATGCTTTTATATTCTCTTTTATTTTTTGAATACTTTTATATTCGTTTTTAGTTTTTTGAATTTTTTTGAACCGTTTCGTATTCTTTTTTGAATCCTTTTATATTCTCTTTTATTTTTTGAATACTTTTATATTCGTTTTCGTTTTTTAAATTTTTTTGAACCGTTTCGTATTCTTTTTTGAATGCTTTTATATTCTTACCTTATTATCCTTATATTCCCCTCCGTGGGAGGGGATCAAAGGGGTGGGGCGAAACTTCCCTCACTTTCCTCATATTCCCCTCCGTGGGAGGGGATCAAGGGGTGGGGCGTAACGTCTGCTTGAAATTTCACTTTTTACATCAACAACGGCAAAAAACGAAAAGCGACGCATTCGAACGGTATTTCTCTTATTATCCTTACAGTCCCCTCCGTGGGAGGGGTCAAGGGGTGGGGCGTAACGTCTGCTTGAAATTTCACTTTTTACGTCAACGACGGCAAAAAACGAAAAGCGACGCATTTGAACGGTATTTCTCTTATTATCCTTATATTCCCCTCCGTGGGAGGGGGCAAAGGGGTGGGGCGTAACGTTCCGCTTGAAACTCACCTTTTACGTCCATGACGATAGGAAACAAAAGCGACGCATTTTAACGGCATTTTTCTTATTATCCGCTATTCCCCTCCGTGGGAGGGGATCAAAGGGGTGGGGCGAAACTTCCCTCACTTTCCTCATATTCCCCTCCGTGGGAGGGG
>JAISNN010000059.1 GCA_031276195.1 Clostridiales bacterium | reverse complement strand
CGCTATTCCCCTCCGTGGGAGGGGATCCAGGGGTGGGGCGTCCGTTATTCCCCGCCGTGGGTGGGGTTCAAAGGGGTGGGGCGTCCGCTATTCCCCTCCGTGGGAGGGGATCAAAGGGGTGGGGCGTCCGCTATTCCCCTCCGTTTCTCCCTATGCGTCCCCCAAAACACTTCCCTCAAATAAAAAATCCCGTCAACGCCGCGACCGCTTTTTCCGCGTCGCCGCCCTCCGCGCTCAACATAATGTCGTCGCCCGGTCTAAGCGACAGCGAAACCGCCAAAACCCCCATAAGACTTTTGGCGTTGACCTTTTTATTCATATGTATGAGATAAATCTCACTCTTAAATTTCGCCGCCGCGCTCGAAAAAGCCGCCGCGTCGTTTTTCGTCATACCTTGTTTCTTAAATTTAAGTTCTTTTTTCATTTTTTTACCCCTTACCTTATATTTTTTATCGTATTATATATTTTTTCTATATATTTTTACCGCCATATATTTTCTATCTTTATATTTTTTACCTTTATATTTCTATTCCGCTTATATTCCGCCTTTATCTTTTCCTATCTCGTCTAAAACCGCTAAAATCCACGGTACTATACCGCCGTTTTCCTCAGCCTAAACAACACCTTTTCTATTCCGCTATTCCCCTCCGCGGGAGGGGGCAAGGGGGTGGGGCGGACTTTACTCATTATCCTTTATACATTTTCCGCCTTTATCTTTTCCCATCGTCTAAAACCGCTAAAATCCACGGTACTATACCGCCGTTTTCCTCAGCCTAAACAATACCTTTTCTATTCCGCTAATCCCCTCCGCTATATCTTGCCGATACTTTTTCATCAACCTATTTTCTTCCCCTCTCGTTCATCTCATCCGCTATATCGACCAATTTTTTCAATCTATGCTGAACGCAACTTTTTGTCACGCCGAGCATTTCCGCCAATTCGTTGAGTGATGCCGTATGATTTTCCAGCCTGACTTCCGCGGTTTTTTTCAAGCCCTCCGACAGCGCGGAAAGCCCTCCCCCTTCGGCGATTTTCGTGATTGCGAGCGTCTGCGCGACGCTGGCTTCCGCCGACTTGTCGAGGTTATGCGAATCGCAGTTTGCGCGGCGGTTTGAGTTATTCCGCTCCTCGCGCACGACGAGAATCTCCTGCAATTTCAGCGCGCTTTCGTGCGCTTGAACGAGCGCGAGAAAGCCTCCCACGCTCTCGCCGTCTTTGATATACAATACGAGACTTTCGTTCCTTTCCAAGGTTTTCGCCTTAATTCCGTATTCGTTCAGTTCGTCCGCGGCGCAAAGTCCGAGGGTTTCCGAATCGAAACTAACCTCCGCGTAATAGCCGCCTTCGTCGTCGTCCGGCGTTCTGACGACGCCGTTTTTCAAAAAAGCGAGTTGAAAAAACGATCTCATTCCCTCAAAATTCCGATATTTTTCGGGCAGCCCGTCCACGAAACCGGCGACCCGTCCGTCAAACACCTCCGCCGCGCCCAGCCCGTCCAGCAGAACCGCGGTATCCTTTTCGCCGAGTACAACGCGCTTTCCGCGCCCCTTTCCGTCTTTCAGCCCGAGAATCGCCGCGCCGCCGTTTTTTATCGCCGCCGCCGCGCTCCTCTCAAATTCCGCTCCGCTTTTTCCCGTATTTCCCGTGAATTCTAATCCCTTTTTTCCCGAACTCCCCGTGCCGCCTTGTCCTACATTTCCAACCGATTCCGCTCCGCTTTTCCCCGTATTTCCCGTAAATTCTAATCCTTTTTTCCCCGAACTCCCCGTGCCGCCTTGCCCTACATTTCCGACCGATTCCGCTCCGCTTTTACCCGTATTTCCCGTAAATTCTAATCCTTTTTTCCCCGAACTCCCCGCGTTTCCCGCGCTTTTTTTCCGTGAATCCGCATAAAACTCCAAGCCGCCTCCCTTTATTTCCCCCGAGATTTCGAGCGACGCGCCGATATTATACTCTTTTTTCAGCCCCTCGATAAACTTCAAAAGCACGACGCTCTCATCGTTCTCAACGCACAAAAAAAACTTCCCGTAAGACAAAATCAAACTGCCGTACGATATGACGGCGGCATACAAAAACGCCCCGAATCCGTCCGTCATCGCCGCGATATTCTCTAAAATTTCCTCTTTCACCTTTCGTTTTGAAATCATAACGCCTTTTATTTCAACTCTTTTTTAAATTTTTCTCTTTAATTCTATCGGATTTTTAAAGTTTTCTATTCTGTCCAACCCGATTCCGCATTCCTCCGCCAGCCTTTCCACTACGCTCAAATCCCCCACGCTCTCTTTTTTATGCGCGTCCGTATTCGCGGCGAGTTTCGCCTCCGACGCGCAGAGAGCCTCGAAGGTTTCGCGGTCTATATGTTTCGCGTTCAGTTCCATATACGTCTCCGTATCGGCGCACGCCTTCGCGACCTCTTGTAAATCGACATAAAAGGAATGGTTTACGTGCGGATATATATCGATTTCGTATCGCGTCAGCATATCGATCGCAATCTTAGTATTCCGCCGTACGACGTCCTTTGACGGCTTGAACAAAACCGCCCGATACGTCGACAGATTGATCAGCCAAAAGTCCCTAAAAGTATACGGTCTTGCGCTCGGATGAAAGCCCGCGATGACCAAATCGAATTCTTTAAAGTCGCTTTTGTCCAGATCGATTCTCCCGTCCGCGCCGATGAGATCCGCCTCTATGCCGTACAAAATCTTTATATCGGGATATTTTTCGCGGCAAATTTCGATTTCCTTTTTTTGGAGCGCGACCTCGCGCCTTTTCAGGCAAAAGGCGTTGCGGAAGCCGTGATCCGTGATCGCGACCTCTTTAAGTCCGCGTTTGACCGCCGCCGCGACGTTTTCCTCGATCGAACTTTTCCCGTCGCTGTAAACCGTATGAGTGTGATAATCCCCGTAAAAAATCATAATCTCTATTCCGATATTTCCGTTTTTTTCCGTTTTTTGTCCCGTGTTTTATATAAAAAAGTCCCGTTTAAACGTTTTGATTCTTCCGTTTTTTGTTCGATATTTCTTAACAAAAGTTTTATTACTTAGCATTTTTTTTAGTCTTTTTACACTTTTTTTAGCGGTATTTTACGCCTTTTTTAGCGGTATTTTATGCCTTTTTTTGGTGTTTTTTTATGCTTTTTTACTCTAAGATTTCTATTTCCTCGACCAATTTTATTCCGTATTTTTCATAAACGACGGCTTTTATCCGTTCTTTCAGCGCGATAAAATCCGACGAAGACGCGCCCCTCGAATTGATTATAAAGCCCGCGTGCTTGTCCGACACCGCCGCTCCTCCTATATTATAGCCCTTTAATCCGGCTTTGTCAATCAGTATAGCCGGAATAACTCCGTCGATTCTTTTAAAAACGCTGCCGAGTCCGGGTTCTTTCGGTTGACTTTCCGCGCGCCGTTTTTTAAATTCGTTCATTTTGTCCTTAATTTTCGCCGCGTCCCCGCATTCGAGCGCGAAATACGCCCTCAAAACGACGTATTCGCCGACGCGCCTTTGGAATACCGAACTTCTGTACGAAAACTCCGACTCCCCGTTTTTCAGCCTTATCACCCTTCCGCTTCCGACCTCCAAAACGTCGCAAAACTCCAAGACCCGTCCGATTTCGCCTCCGTACGCGCCCGCGTTCATATAGACGCCGCCGCCGACCGTCCCGGGTATTCCGCCGAGAAATTCCAAGCCCGAGAGCGAATTTTCGAGAGCGAACGCCGACAATTTCGGCAAAGAAACGCCCGCGTCCGCGGCAATAAAACCGTATTTTTTTGCCCTTTCGGCATTGAATTTTTCATTTTCTCTTGATATTCCGGCGTTTTTTCTTAATGTTTCAATGCTTTTTCCATCTTTTTCCGTTGATTTTGCGATATTTTTTCTTGATATTACGGTGTTTTTTCTTAATGTTTCCCCGTTTTTTTCGACGCTTTCTCTTGATATTCCTGCGTTTTTTTCGACGCTTTCCGTTGACTCTTCAACGTTTTCTCTTAATATTCCGGCGTCGAATTTACGGTTTTCTATCGGGGTTTTTTCGGCATTTTCTACGTTTTCTTTCACTTTTTCGATATTCAATCTATGGTTTTCCCCCGTTTCGTCCGCGTCCGCAAGCCTGATTCCTTTGAAATACTTCAAGCAAACCGCTATTCCGTCATACCCGCCGTCGGGTATCAGCGTATTCGTCCCGCCGCCCAAAATCCTAAATCCGATATGAGTGTTTCTCAACACTCCGACAAGCGAAACGACTTGCTTTTCCGTTTCGGGATAAAAAACCAAAGAAAGCCTCCCTCCGCTCTTAAAGGAGGAAAGCCCCGCTCCGTCAACGTTCAACGCAAACTTGACCCCGACGGTCGTCAAAATATCTTTTTTCATATACATAATATATGTATATGACGAAAATTAATAACCTAACCTTAGCGGCGGTATTTATCAGCGATTGGCGGCATATGTGTATACGGCGAAATTAATAACCTAACGTTAGCGGCGGTATTTATCAGCGATTGGCGGTATATGTGTATATGACGAAAATTAATAACCTAACCGCAGACTAAAACCTAATAACAACTTTCGCCGACCGCCGACCGCTAAATTCTAATCGCCTTCACCGACTGCCGACCGCGGTCCGTTAAATTCTAATCCCATTCACAGACCGCGGGCGTGCAACCTCTATCCCCGTCTTTTTTTCAATTTTTTCGTTCTGTCGTCCAACTCCGTCATCGCGTTGTATCCCATCTGGTTCATTCTCATATTCGACGTCGCGACCTCGACTATGATCGCGAGATTCCTTCCCGGCATAACGGGCAGTTTGACATACGGGATATCCACGCCCAAAAGATTTCTGTAAGTCGTGCGGTTTCCGAGTCTTTCGTAGTCCGAACCGTCGTTCCAATGTTCCAATTCGATGATAAAGTCCACGGGATATTCGTCGATCAACGCGCCCACCCCGAAAAGGTGCCGCACGTCCACGATTCCCACGCCCCTGACCTCCAAAAAATACTTTAAAATCTCGGGCGCTTCCCCGATAATCTTATCCTTGACGCGGCGCAGCAAAACCATATCGTCGGCGACCAGCCTATGCCCTCTGTCAAGCAGTTCCAAAGCCGTTTCGCTCTTTCCGATACGGCTCTCGCCGATGATCAAAACGCCCTCGCCGTAGACGTCCAAAAGCACGCCGTGAACGGTGTCGCGCTCCGCCAAAATCTCGTTGAGATACATAACGACCTCGTTCATAATCTCATACAGCGGCTCGCGCGAAGCCAAAACGGGATGCCCGTATTTGACGGCGAATTCGACGATTTCTTTCGGCGGTTCCAAGTCGCCCGACAAAACGACGCACGGAATATTGTGTTCCATAAGTCTGGTGATCGCCGCCTCTCTCTTTTCGGCGTTCAAGTCTTCGAGATAGTGAATTTCGGCGTTCCCCAGCATCTGAATCCTATCCGCGACAAAATAATCGTCCTTGTCGGCAAGCAAAAGCCCGGGGCGGCTGATGTTGACGGACTTAACCGTCATAGTGTCTTTTTTGTTTCCGTTTCGGATTTCCAGACGGCACCGCGCGGCAAATTCGCCGATCGTTATGCCGATCGATTTACTCTTTTCGGATTTTCTCTTTTTTGACCCGCTTTTCTTTTCGGACATACTAAAAACCACTCCTTATACCGTCCGTACGGTATAACGTTTTCCGCGGTACTATACCGCGATTTTTTAATTCGTTTATGCCTTGTTTTTTTGAACTCGGCGACGTTTTTTTTGCGGTACTATACCGCGTTTTTTAATTCGTTTATGCCTTGTTTCTTTTTAATTCGGTTACCGTTTTTTGCGGTACTATACCGCGCTTTTTTTTAATCCGAATACGCAGGCGGCGTTGCTCCGGTTTTCTAAAAATTAATAAAAATTTTTGAAAGAGGGGGCGGGAGAAAACTTTTTATAAAAAGTTTTCTCCCGCATTCTTAATTCTTTAATTCTTAATTCTTTATTCTTTAACTCTTTAAATAAACGAATAAAAACAAAAAAATTATTCGTCCGCGTCTCCGCCTTCGGGTTCTTTTATTATGATTTCCTGATGTTTGCATTGATTATTAGTGCAGATATATTTGGTATTTTCCTTGCCGTTATAGACGCGCATATAGCCGCCGCATTTCGGGCAGGGATAGGGCGCCGGCACGTCCCACGATATGAAGTCGCAGGCGGGGTATCCCGAACAACCGTAAAAGAATTTTCCCGCTTTGGATTTACGCTTATAGACGTCTTTTCCGCACTTCGGGCATTTGGCCGCTGGTTTTTCGTACGGCTTGATATTTTTGCAGGCGGGATAGGACGGGCAAGCCAAAAACTTGCCGTATTTTCCGTCTTTGACCACCATATGCGCCCCGCATTTTTCGCACACGACGTCGGTTACTTCGGGCTCTAATTTCACGCTTTCGCCGCTCGCCGCGGCATACTGAACCTTGTCGGCGAACGCGGGATAGAACTGCGCGATAATTTCCTGCCAACGCCGTCCGCCGTCCTCGATTTTGTCCAATTCCTCCTCCATTTTCGCGGTAAACTCGATGTCGATTATATCGGAAAAATATTTGACGAGATAGTCGCATACGGTTTCGCCGAGTGTGGTCGGGACGATCGATTTTTCTTCCTTTACGGTGTATTCCCTCTTGCTCAAAACGTTGATGACCGTCGCGTAGGTGCTGGGTCTGCCGATCCCGTTCTCCTCCATCGCCTTGACAAGCGTCGCGTCGGTATAGCGGGGGGGGGGCTTTGTGAATTTCTGCTCGTATTTGACGTCTTTTAAGAGCAGTTCCTCGCCCTCCGTGAAATCCGGCAATACGGCGGCGTCCTCCGTCTCCTCGTTTTCGTTTTGGTTTTCAAGCGCGCTGTCGCCGTATACGGCGGTAAAGCCCTTAAATAAAAGGGTGCGCCCCTTAATTCTGAACCCGTAAGTCGTCTTTCCGTCGGCTTTCGACGGGACGGCGGCGCGGACGTTGAGCGTATTATACACCGCCTCGGTCATCTGGCTCGCCAAATATCTTTCGTATATGAGTTTATATAAACGGTATTGATTTCTGTTGATTTTGTTTAGGAGGGATTGCGGCGTGCGTTCCAAAGAGATGGGGCGGATCGCCTCGTGCGCGTCCTGCGCGCCCTTTTTGGAAGTGTAGACGTTGAAACTTTTGGGGGCGTAGTCGGCTCCGTAGGCTTCGATTATAAACTTTTTTGTATCCGCCTGCATATCGGGCGAAACGCGCACGCTGTCCGTTCTGATATACGTTACGAGAGCGGTCTGCCCCTCGCCCTCGATTTCCACGCCCTCGTAGAGTTGCTGGGCGATTTGCATCGACATAGGCGACGACATCGACAATTTTTTCGACGCGTCCTGCTGCATTGTGCTGGTCGTGAACGGGGGCGCGGGACGGCTTTTTGACACGCCCTTTTTGACCGAATCGACGTAAAATTTCCCGTCCTTTATGTCGGCGAGAATTTTATCCAGCGTTTCTTTATTTTGTATGGTGAATTTCTTTTTGTTTATGTCCTCGAACGCCGTCTTAAAGGGCTTGCCGCGCGCGTCGTCCGTCTTTAAGAGGAATGCGAAAAGATTCCAATATTCTTCCGGGATAAAGGCGCGGATCTCCCTCTCTCTGTCGACGATCATTTTTAAGGTCGCCGATTGCACTCTTCCCGCGCTTAGGTTCGAGCGGATTTTTCTGGACAGGACGGGAGATATTTTGTAGCCCACGAGTCTGTCCAAAACGCGTCTTGCCTGCTGCGCGTCCACGAGTTGCATATCGATATCGCGCGGCGATTGAATGGCGGCGTTGACGGCTTTTTTTGAAATTTCGTTAAAAACGATGCGGTTATTCGAGCCGTTCAATTCCAAAATTTCCTTTAAATGCCACGAAATAGCCTCCCCTTCGCGGTCGGGGTCGGTCGCGAGATATACGGCGTCGCTTTTTTTGACCAGGGCTTTGAGTTTTTTCACGGCGTCCTTTTTTTTGTCGTAAATCTCGTAGCGCGGGGCGAAGTTGTGTTCGATATCGATTCCGAGATTTTTTTCGGGCAAGTCGCGTATGTGTCCTCCCGACGCTTCGACGGTGTATTCACCGCCCAAATATTTTTCGATAGTTTTCGCTTTAGAGGGCGATTCGACGATAACAAGTTTTTTCATAAGACGGTCTCTCCTGATTTTTTGGGCATAAATATTGATAAATTATTTTGATATTTTATATTTCTTTCATTTCTTGCGTCTTTTATATTTATATTTTGTATTCCGTGTTTTTTTAATCACTATCCGATAACCGCTTTACCGATCACTAACCGCCGGCTACACCGAATAATAATTATTCCCCGTGTCCTCTATCTGTCCCGAAAGCATAAGCGACGTCAAAATCGAATTGAGTTTATTGACCTCCAACCCCGTCAATTCCAAAAGTTCGTCGAAGTGTTTTTCGCCCTTTTGAAGTTCGTTCACAATGAGCGTTTCGACGATGTCGAGAACGATCCCCGTCTCCGCCTTGCTCTTCTCGCCGCGGTTGCAATCCTCCAAAATGTCGTTTATATCCGTTACGATCGCGCCCTGAAATTTTTTGAGAAACTTATTCGCGCCGCGGCTCTCGGGCGAATATATGCTCCCGGGTACGATATAGACGTTTTTGCCCTGATCAACCGCGTAGTTGACCGTGATAAGCGAACCGCTCTTCTCGCCCGCCTCCGTGACCAAAACCGAATGCGAAAGCCCGCTTATGATCCTGTTTCTGTGCGGAAAATGATAGTTCATCGGGGGTATCTTGGGTCTGTATTCCGTAACGATCAAGCCTTTTTCCGCAATCTCCTCCGCAAGCGCGCGGTTTTCGGAGGGGTATACGACGTCGATCCCCGTCCCCCACACCGCCACGGTCGGCTTGCCGTTTTCGAGCGCGGTCTTGTGTACGACGGTGTCCGCGCCGCGCGCCATCCCGCTGACGAGAATAAAACCCGCTCTGGACAGTTCGTCCGAAAATTCCCTCGTAACGCGCCTGCCGTAGGACGAGAGATTTCTCGTGCCGACGATGGAAAATAAGTCGCCTTTCAATAGATTTATGTCGCCCTTATAAAAAAGTATGATCGGAAAATCGTGAATTTCCCTCAGCGAATCGGGATATTCCCCGTCCAAAAAGGTGATAAACGACGCGTTTTGCGCGCGCAGTCCGTCCAAAAGACGCCGCTTATAATCGGCGTTGTTTAGGTCTTTCAAAAGATTATAAAGAGGCGCGCCCAAAATGTCCGTCAATTCCGCGGAAAACGCGCCGAGCCGCCCGAGAATTTCCCCGGGTTCGCCGACGGTATCGAGCATTTCGGCGATTTTCTTTTGCGACATACCCTCGACGCTGTTAAAAAACAGAAGGGCGAGATCATTTTTGCTGTGTCCGCTCATTTTTTCTCCGCTTTTTTGTTTTTTGAAATATAACGTTTTCCGCTTTTCGCTTATAAAATATACGGATTTACTTTTTCTTAATAACCTTCACCGATCACTAATCGCCGGCCGCCGCCCCCCGTAAGAACCCTTTCTTAGTTCCGCCTACACCAGCCTATACTTTCTGTCCAGCGACCTGTATTGTATCGCCTCCGATAAGTGGTCGTTATTTATATCCTCGAAACCGTCCAAATCGGCTATCGTCCTCGCGACTTTCAAGATTCTCGTCAACGCCCGCGCCGTCAAGTTCAATTTTTTAAAGGCGATTTCCAACAATTTTTCCGAAGCGGGTTTGAGTTTGCAATATTTAGTCAGTTGGGGATTCCCCATCGACGAATTCGTATACATCGGTTCGTTCTCGAAACGTTTTCTCTGCACGCCGCGCACTCTCTCCACGCGCGCCTTGACGGACTCGGAGGACTCCGCTTTTTTCCCGTCGTACATCTCCTCGAAAGCCACGCCGTCCACTTCGACGTGCAAGTCGATTCTGTCCAAAAGGGGACCGGACATTTTGCTTAAATACCGATATATGACTTGCGGAGTGCAGGAACATTTTTGCGTTTTTGACCCGAAGTTTCCGCACGGGCAGGGGTTCATACTCGCGACCAGCATTATATCGGACGGATATACGACCGTCCTCATCGCTCTCGCGACCGTAACCGTCTTGTCCTCCAAAGGCTGACGCAAAGTTTCCAGAGTGTGTCTGGAATATTCGGGCATTTCGTCCAAAAAAAGCACGCCGTTATGCGCCAGACTGATCTCGCCCGGCTTGCTCTTGTGTCCTCCCCCGACGAGAGCGATCGTCGTCGCGGTGTGGTGGGGCGAGCGGAAAGGACGCACGGCGACGATTCCGTCCGAGTTCAAGATGCCCGCTATGCTGTGGATTTTTGTGACTTCGATCGCTTCTTCGAAGGTCATCGACGGCATAATGCCGGGAATGCTCTTCGCGATAAGCGTTTTCCCCGCGCCGGGAGGTCCGATCATAAGGATATTATGTCCGCCCGCGACGGCGATTTCCATAGCGCGCTTGGCTTTCGCCTGACCTTTTATGTCCGCGAAGTCGTAATTTGTTCCGACGTGCCGCAAGACGGCGGCGTAAGAACAGTATTCCACGGGGCTGAACTTTCCGATTCCGTTCAAAAAGGAGTGGACGTCCGAAAGGGTTTTAAACGCGTAAGTTTCCAGCCCTTCGATAAAAGACGCTTCGTTGGCGTTGTCGAAAGGGATTATAAACTTTTTGAATCCCGCCTGCAAAGCGGAAATGAGCATAGGCATAACGCCGTTGACGTGCCTTATACTCCCGTCTAAGGATAACTCGCCTATTATGATGAAATCCTTATAAAAACGTCCTATGATCTGCTCCGAAGCGGTCAAAATCCCCACCGCTATGGGCAGATCGAAACACGAAGTATCTTTTTTGATATCGGCGGGCGCGATATTGACGGTGATTTTTTTGATCGGGTATTCCAGACCGCTGTTTTTTATCGCCGCCCGTACCCTCTCTTTCGATTCTTTGACGGACGGCCCGACCAGCCCGACGATATCGATCGACGGCAACCCCGCGTTTATATCGGTTTCCAAAACCGCTTCGTAGCCGGCGATTCCGTCCAGCCCGAAACTCGTAACCTTTGACAGCATAAGCCCTTTTCCTTAAAAAATCATTAAGGACGATGGATTTAACATCGTCCCGTTTTTTATCGTTGATATTGCTATTAAATTTTAGCCGCCGGCTTTTAACCTTTCTTTCCGGCGAACAGACCCTTTACCTTCGCCAAAACGAAACTGTCGCCGCTGTCGTCGCCTTTCGGCATAATGTTCTTTAAATTTCCCTTATAGGTTATGTCATAGACGACGTAGGCGAAATACAAAATCAGCAAGACGTTTATCACCGAAAAGATTATCGTCCAAACGGGGTTTAAAAGCGACGCCGCCGACGCCGTATAATCCTTCGCTTTCAACGCTTCGCCGATAAGCCCGTCCGCGGACAAGACCAAAAGTATGTTGAGGGCGGTCGTCAGCGAAAACGCCGACAGAATGAAAAACACGCGTTTTTCGTTGGCGATTAAGACGTAGAGCAAGAGGAGCGCGAGGGCGAACACCATAGAATAGGGCTGCATACCGAGCGTGAACATAAATATCGCGGTGATCGAAAACGCCGAAAGCAAAACCAAATCGGCGCGGTTTTTGCGCTTGAAATACAAAGCGATCACACCCGCGAATACGCTCAGCGCGATGACGATATCAAAACCGCCTTGAATACCGGTATAACTTGCGAAATTTCCGTTTATCATAGCGTAGAAATTAAAGGCGTCGAGAGTGGTATAGCCGATCACGGGAAGGAGCGCGCCGCCCTCCGTAACCTTTGTCAATACGGTATACTGCACGAACACATAAAACGGATTTTCCGCAAAATTCGTAAACGGAAAGGATATAATCCAAAATCCTAAGACGCAGGCGACGGCGGTTACGATGAGTTTTCCGCGTTTTTCCGCGTCGCGGTAGAATATATAACCCAAGAACACCGCGACGAGAGGCAGGACGTAGAGGGCTTTTTGGTTAAACACCAAGGCGAGCGTCGTATATACGCACAGCATAACGTATTTTTTGTCGAGCAGGGCAAAGAATCCTAAGATCAAAAACAATCCCATAAGCGAATCCGCCGATCCCCAGCCCGCCGAGGTCAAGAACACCGCCGGCAAAACCGCGTAGGCAAGACCGAACATAAAGGCGGTTTTTTCGCCCGTCGTCTTTCTCGCGTATAAGAATATATAGCCCGCGGCGAGAAGATCGGCGATGATGCCCGGTATTTTCGCGAGAAGGTCGTTGCCCGCCGCGCCGTATTCGATATTAAAAAGTTGCCTTATTCCGCTCAAAACGCCGTATACGAGCAGCATACCGGGCGTTTGCGAACGACCTGTGGGGGTTTGCAGAACGTCCGACCAGCCCGCGAAAAACGAGTCGTTCAAGAGGCGGAACAATTCCGAAAAATAGTTCGGCGAAGTCTTTTCGTCGTAGCCCGCGACGAAACTCTGCAACACTATCCTGATCAAAAACGCCGCGCCCAAAACGATCGCCAAAAGATGCGCGGGTTTCAACCTCGAAAAGGTCAGGGGTTCTCCCGCGTCTTTGGCTCTCAGTCCGCGTCTGATAAAATGATACAGCGTATAAGACAGCGCGGCGGAGACGACGCAAAGGAATACGGTCAAAAAGACTCCGAAGCCCGTGGAATAATCTTTGGCATTCTTTGTCAGCCTATACAAAAGCGCGTCCGAATCCAAAACGACTTTCGGAACATCGCTCTTTTTCAACATTTGCAGCGACGCGTTGTCGAATTGCAAATCCACGTCCTCGACGGTTCCCGCGTTCGCGGGGTTCGCGGCGGTTCCGACTCTCAAAGCGACTCTTATCGTCGTATAGTCCTTATTATAAAAATATATCTCCCTTCTTTGAACCCACTCTCCGTTCGTTTGAAAAACCGCGTCGCGTACGAACGCGTCGTCCTCCAAAACGCCGATAAACGCGCCCGTTTTCGTGACGGTTTTCGGAGTTTCCGCAGTCGTTTTTTTCGTATAGATATCTATCGCCAGCTTGTAATATGAGTTTTTCTTGACCGCAACTTCTTGATAGATATAGTTATAGTCCTCTTTACTCGAAGACTGGCTGTACATACGGACGACGTTTCCGTGTCCCGAGGCGGTCATCTTGCTTATTTGGATATCGGAAGAATCGGCTCTGTCCTTGTCAATGATCCAATAATCGGAAGACACTCCCTCTTCTCCGCCCGTAAAAGCGTCGAAACCGCCGTCTTTCAATAACTCTTCGTTATACTTGACGGGCGAACAGGCGGACAAAGAAAACGCCGCCGAAACGATAAGAACAAAGAACAACAAAACCTTTTTCATAATAAAACGCGCTCCACTTTTTTAGAACTTAGAACAAAACCGGATATGTTTGATTTGGATCTTGAATTTGAATGCCGGATTTAAACCTCGGATTTGAACGTTTGATTTAAACCTTAGATTTGAACCTTAGATTTGAATACCGGATTTAAACCTCGGATTTGAACCTTAGATTTGAACCTAAGACCTAAACCTTAGATTTGAACCTCAATGTTTAAACCTTATGTTAAAATGCCGGATTAAAACGTTTAACGGATATATTTTTTATCCGCATTACATTAAAAGACACGCCTAAAAAAGGCAAATCTAAAATGCACGCTATAAAGTATAAAGTATTAAGCGAACTTTTTCAAGTGTTTTTACGTTATTTTAAAAAAAAGTTGCATTTTTTTAAAAAAGCCCCGAATTAAAAAAACTTAAAACGTGATAATTAAAAATTCCTCTCCGCGGATTAAAAGTTTAAATTGATTCCCGCGCTACGCGTTAAACTCCTCGTAAATCGCGTTTATCGCTCTCTCGTAGTCGGACGTATCCACGGCGGCTATGATATTCAGTTCGCTGCTCCCCTGATCTATCATCTTTATATTGATTCCCGCCTTTGACAGCGCGCCGCAAACCGTCGCCGCCGTGCCGATTTTCCTTGCCATTCCGTGTCCGACTACGGCGATTAGCGACAGCCCTCCCGAAACCGTGAGCGTATCGGGCGCGACCGCGGCTATAATTTCGTTTATCAATCCCTCTCCTCCGCGTTGAAATTCCGCGTCGGACAAGACTATACTCATCGTATCGATGCCCGTCGGCATATGCTCGAAAGAGATTTTATGTTCCTCCAAGACGGACAAAACCCGCCTCACAAAGCCGATTTCGTTATTCAGCAGAGATTTTTCGATATTTATGACCGAATAGCCCTTTTTTCCCGCGATTCCCGTAACCACCCTGTCGCTTTTCGGCAGATCCGAAAAGGGTAAGATCATCGTTCCCGCTTTTTTCATATCGAAAGTATTTTTGACGTTGATCGGAATTCCCGCCTTTTTGACGGGAAAAATCGCCTCGTGATGCAGAACGCTCGCGCCCATATAGGACAATTCGCGCAGTTCGCGGTATGAAAGAAAGTCGATAAGGCGCGGATTTTTGACGATTCTGGGGTCGGCGGTCATAAAACCGTCCACGTCCGTCCAATTTTCATATATTTCCGCGCGCGCCGCCCGGGCAATAATCGAACCCGTTACGTCCGAACCGCCCCTCGAAAAGGTAACGATCGCGCCGTTAATATCCGAACCGTAAAAACCCGGAATGACGGCGTATTTGACGTTTTTCAAGGCTTTTTCCGTCAATCCGTTCGTCTTTTCCGAATCGAACGCGCCGCTTTCGTCAAATTTTATAATATCCTTCGCGTCGATAAACTCAAAACCAAGATATTTAGACAAAATGAGCGCGCTGAGATATTCGCCTCTCGACGCGGCGTAGTCCGGCCTTTTTGAAGCCTTGATCCCGCTTTCGATTTCGGAATACACCGAACACGCGTCATAGTTCAGCCCCAAATCCGCTATGATTCCGTCGAATCGCGCCCTGATTTTCGCGAAAACCGCGCCGAAAGCCTCGCTATCCCCTCTGTTTCCGAACGCGGAATAGAGCAAATCCGTAACCTTTTCGTCGCCGCCGAACCGCTTTCCGGGCGCGGAAACGACGGTCAGCGCGCGCGTTTTGTCGCTTTTGATAATTTCCGCGACGTTTTTTATCGCCGCCGCGTCCGCCATAGACGTACCGCCGAACTTACAAACCTTGATACCCACCTGAAATTTTCTCCTTTTTTCCGAAACGTAAAATTTAGATTTTATATTGGGGAGTTCTAAATCTGTGTGATAAAAAGTCATACCGGTCAAGCAAAATCATCACACAAACTTAGAACTATCTTATATTGATATTAAAAGTTTAGACTACATATTAATTGATATTAAAAGTTTAGACTATATATCGTCGATTTAAAATTTAGATTGTATATTAAAAGTTTAGATTGTATGTCGATATTAAAATTCAGATCATATATTTAGCCGATTCAAAAATTCAAATTTTACGTTACGCGTATACCGTATATTATAATCGTATATTTACGCGTAAAAATTTATATAAAATATATTTAATTATGACAAAAAATTATTGAATTTAAGCCTTATTGCAGGCGGACGATACATTGATTTTTTTTTAATTTATTTTTTATTTTTACGCCCGCCGCATATCGATTTTTAAAAAACTTTTCCGTTTATTTTACTTCGATTTATATTTTTTCATATTATCCTTATACAAGTAGTTTTTAATATTTTCCGCAAATTTAAACGCCGCAAATCTATTTTATCAACTTCGCTTCCAAATAATATCTTTTTTCCTCCGCCTCGCCCATAGAGAAGGCTTTTTTCGGCAAAACGCCGCGGTTCACGACGTAAGGAAAAAGTTCGTTTTTTTCGATTTTCGGCATCAAGATTCCGTATCCTCCCCCCTTAATCACCGCCCTAAGGTGTTCCTCTCCGTGAATATAGTCGACCGCCGTCCGCGGATTTTTTCTTAGATATTCCTCTATATAACCCTGAATTTCACCGATCGCCTCCGCCGAATTTTTATTTACGCCGATCTCGAATTCCATACCGCCGTCCGAAACAACGTTAACTCCCTCTTTCACGGTCTCGAATTCCTTTCCGCCTTTCAGAACCTTAATCCGCCCCTCTCCTTCGATTTTTTTCAAGCCCTCCAAAAAATCCCCGTCCGCGTTAAACACGGCGCGGTGAATAGGCTCGAATTTCAATGCGTCATCATAGAGATTGACGAGTTCCGCAAGCGCGTACCTCGCGGGATGATTTTCCCTTTCCTTTTCCGAAAGCCCCGTTTTCAGCCTTTCCCAGCACGCCTTCGCGGTGGCGAGAGAGTGGTTTCCGTCGCCGACCGCGAAGAAAAAATTCACCTCCGCGCTCCCGTATTTTTCCGTTTGCGCGTCCTTGTCCAAAAGCGAATATATCTTTTCGGCAATATCTTTCGCCGCGTCCGCGCCTACGAGATACCCTCTTATATGCCCTCCGTCCTTCATTAGGTCAAAGTCGTACAATTTCTCCAATTCTCCGCGTCTTTCCGCGATCGGCTCTATAATCGCTTTTTTCTCGTCGTCGGCAAGCAGAAGTATATGCGGCAGTTCCAAAGATGCGTTTTCGCGTATTCCGATCCTGACGGGCAGCCGTTCCAAAATCGTCCCCTCCGTCGCCTTTATGTACGCCTTGTTGAACGGCTTAAAGTCGTACGCTTCGAGGTCGACGGAGATGACAAGTCCGAAACGCGCCTTTGAATATTTCGTTTCGCGTTCGACCAAAACGAAACCTTTTACGGTTTTGAATATCCCCCCGCCGAGATATTTTTTCATATTTTCATTAATTTTTTCCACGCGTTCCGTCTGATTTTTTCCCAAGTATATCTCGGGATACGTTATATGGTATGCGCTCGGAAAATTTTTTGTCAAGCGTTCCACCCCGTCCCAATATTCGGGTTCGGACGTGAATTGATCGCAAGCGACGACCGCCCACTTCGACGGATCTATACCGTCGTTCGGGAGCAGAATTTCCGGGATTTTAACTACACAAGGCACACTTGCCATAGTCGCTCTTTACCTCCGTTTTTTTATTCGCGAATTGAGTTTTTCCGTTTGCGGATTATGTTTTATTTAATAACGAATTCCGCTTTTTCATTTACGAATTGCGCTTTATTCCGTAACGAATAATTCTCTAATTTATAACTTACTCTTATATTTTACAACACATGGTTATAAAATGCAAATAAAATTTAAAAAAATTACAACTTTTTGTTGTAAAACACTTAATAATTATAATCAAAGGTTGTATAATCGTAGTTTTGCCGGACCCGACCCTTGCCTCGACAAGAATATTTTTTCCATCCCTAAGAGCGTTTATTACCGCTTGCTGCTCATCCGTTAGTGTTGCGTTCATTATTCTTTGTTCTCCAACGACGTTTCATTGCGTTAAGCTATTTTTAGCCGACATAAACTCATACTATTTTAATGCTTATATATTATTATCTGCACTTTTGGTGTATATCGCGAAAATTTACAAAAAAATTTATCCGAATACGATAATTTTATCCCCAAAACGGTTTTAAAACAAAAAGACATCCGATGAGGATGCCTTTTTGTTATGCGAGCCGTTATTTAAATTCACGCTCCCGCTTGCGGGAACTATCATTTTCACTATCTCTTTTTTTTATTTTATAACCGTTTCAAACTTTACTTCCTATTCTCAAAGTCTCGGCAACATATCAGCATTATATCCCATTTCGCGAGATAAATCAAGTTTGCGCATATTAGTTCCCGAAAAACTCATTATAAAATGCCGCACGGGTTCACAATCAAATTTTAACCCCTATACTTTTTGTTTTTTTGTAAAACGGTGAAGTTTTAGAAAAGCACATACTCATCGCGAGGATGACTAAAAATTCATAAAGCGCGGGAATGTCCCCGTCGTAAAATTCGGGAATTTTCACTACGTTCTGAAACATATATAACCCGAAACTCAGCGAACCCAAATAGATCAACGCTTGCGCGAGATAGGGATTTTTTATTTCGGTTTGAAAACCTATGTAAATAAGCGGAAGAAATAACGCGATTAATAAATGCCGCGTTATCAAATTTTTCGGAATCGCCATAAAAACTATGACCGCCGTAAAAATCAAAATAAAGAATAGAGGAATAAATTTTTTCAATTTAGAACCGCCGTCGATTTTCGGCAAATAAAAAACACAAACGCCCAAAGGGACGCAATAAAAAGCCCTGAAAAAATACGCCTCCCCCTCACCCATACCGAAACGTACGCCCGCGTATAACGCTATGCAGACAAACGCCGCAACCGCCCACTGCCAAGGCTTTTTTATGACAATGCGGAAAAGAATAAAAAATATGCCTAACGCCAACAACAATGCCAAGATAAACCATTGAAAGCCCATCCAATCGCCGCCGCCCGATATGATCATATAATATGAGGAAAAAACTACGCCTATCAAAAAGGGTAAACCGAATCCCTTTAATTTGTTAAATAAATATTTCGGAAGGACTTTTATCAAACTCCCCTCTTTTCCGTACTTCAAAACCGACGGAATAAACAAATATCCGCTCAATATGAAAAAGAATTCCACGGAAAGAAATCCGCCCTCAAACCACACTCCCGTATCTACCGGAAAATAATGATGATGCTTAACCACCCATAAAGCGAAAATAAACCTTAAAAACTCTATAACCGCGTTTTTAGGTTTCGCCGTTTTTAGACCGACGGTTTGAGGCATACTTATGACCATCCTTTTCTGCGCAAAGCAAAAAATGTTGATAAAACGAAATAGGCTTAGAAATTATTTGTTTGTTTTTTTTAACCCGGTTCTTATATAAAGTCGCGTAAGATTTACCGTCGTCAGACCTTGATTTCAGTTGTATACATTTTGAATACAACTGATTTCCTTGCTCTTTAAGGCGGCTTTTAAGCGTCCCCCAATAACCCCTCGGACGCGGACCGTCCGTAATTGCCGAAACTATATCAACAACCGAAAACCACCATTTTGAACCCGCCTCGTCCCAAACGGCACAGACTTCCTTATCGTTAAAAAAACGGATAGAAGTTTTTGTACTCATTCTATTCCATCCCGCTTGACACATTTTTTATCCATAATATATGCGTATATGTCATCCTCATAATCAACGATTACTCATATATTGTACACTTATATCGGAAAAAAATCAAGGTTTTTATAGGAGCGATATTAACTCTTTTTCTGATAGTTCTAAGTTTGTGTGATGATTTTGCTTGACCGGTATGACTTTTTATCACACAGATTTAGAACTCCCCTTTTTCTTGCTTTATCAACCGAATTTTACCTCTTTTCGCTCGCCGCTTCCCCATATTACCTATAACAGCTTATCGTAAGATTCTAAGATTCTAAGATTCTAAGATTCTAATAAAAATTGGATTCTAATAAAAAATTAGATAAGGGAATTGCATTCCCCTTGGTGAAATTTGAAAAATGCAGAGTTATCCCCCTGTTCGCACAAATTCAAATCGAAATCATGAGGTGTCCTCTTTAAAACGGCAAAAAGACGACCACTTTTCTTTTTGGCGTATAATACGCATACGTATAAAATACTTATGCGCACGGAGTATGTACAATCCTTTCTACGCTACGGCGCTGCTATACACAGATTTCGGCAGTAGTTCGCCTTTCGCTTTGATTGATTGTTCGGTGTGTGGTGCGTGTTCTCGCTTGGTGTAAGGATAGAAAAAATTATTCCCCTCGGAGCCAACTTTTCATTTTTTCTTCTCTCGTTATGGTCATAACCACGATGATGATCGTGATAGTTCCTCGCCTTCCACGGTTCCGGGCAAGGTAGTGTTGTGTCACTATTCCATAAAGTCCCCAGACTACTTTATGCGAGTTCTTATCTCGCATGTCTTCGCCTCCGACATGCCTTTCGGCATGTTGCGCACACGGCTGTGCGCCTCATCCAGCCATCAACGGTTTACCTTCCGTTCTAAGGTTTCATATGCAATACGTTAAGAGATCGTACTGCACGTTCGCACCAACGATATACTCTATCGCCCAAAGAGAGTCCCCGCTCCCATTGACGAGACCACACCGCTTGCCGAGTTCCGACTCGACCTATTTATCTTGCGTTCTTTCTCGCTTGTCAGTTGTCTTTCCAACAGTCTTTCGATTTAGTAGAGTTTTTCGCCCTCTGCACGGCTCTACAACGCTTTCTACGGTTCGTTGTTTGTCCGTTGGTACTTTCTATCGCGCTATCCCAAAATCGCCTATACTGCGTGTCTTTAAGCCGCACGCACTGCTTTTGCCTTTGAGCCGTAGAACACCCACGCCTTGCGTGCGGTCGTTCAGTACCGTTTTTCATTAACTCTCAGACTGTTTTGTTGTCTTTCCGACCATTGTTGTGTGGCGGCTCACGGAATTGAACCGTAATGCGGTTTCCCGCTTTCCCCACCGCCATATTTTCGGAAGTACAATGAACTTCCGCTTTTTAATAACCCCTTAAAAATCAGGTTTTGCTACTCTGTCCGCATTAGGTTTTTGTATTGCGTATGCCCACAAATATCCGTTGTTCCACGCTTTTATAAATGCTATATTTTCGCCTATTTTAGTTTGAGATTTAAGTGGAGTAGATAACTGCCAACGATGATTATCACAATCAATATACCAATAGTTTTTTGTCTTTTTGACCGTTCCTTCACCGACTCCTCTTTTTATTTTTCTCCATACTTCCAATGTGCAACTTTCCGCATGTTTCATGACCAAATTCTCCGTTGTGTTTTATTTTTTTTGCAGATGACTATAATTCTCCGCCGTTTTTAAGTTTCATTCCAATAAATTTTTCCGATTATATCATTAAATAGTTTTCCGGTTGGGTCGTCCGTATGTATATCGTTCACATCTTTTTCTTCCGGCAACTGAATCGGTATCACTTTCTTTTTATCTTTCAGCCAATCTCGCCATTTGAGAGTAAAAACGGTTCCCGCGCTATCCCCGTCGCATGCTATTAGAATTTCGCCTATCATAGATTGCTTTAATATTTCCGCTTGTATTTCGGTCGGAGTTCCCATTGTTGCGACTGCGGGGATGCCTCTTGTGTAGCAAGTCAATGCGTTGTAGCAACTTTCCACAAGCACCACTTTGTTTATTTTGTTTTCGTATGCTAATTCTTGTGCCTCTTGCAAGTATGCGAGGGGTTTTCTCCCCCCTAATTCGGTCGGAATGTGGAATTTTTTGTTTTGCAATTCACGTCGGCATATCGCTATGCACCGCCCATCCATCATAAGCGGAAACGTTACCGCTCCCCACTTGTAATCTATCCCCAACCTAAATTTACGGCAAACGTCTTCGCTGATTCCGCGTCCTTTGGAATATACCCAATCAGTATAATCATATTTGGCAAGTTCTTCCTCCGGCACATTTAAATCATCATAACTCGGTATAACTACTTTCGGTTTGAATTCTTTAAGCGGCAGAACCTCAAATTTGAAATTTTCTCCTTTTTGAAATTTCCTTACATATTCTACCGCTCGTTGATCGTACCCTCCGAATAATTTATAAATAAATTGAGTAAAAGTTCCGCTGAAATCACAACCGAAGCATTTGCAAACTCCTTTCGTTAAACTTATCGAAAGCGATGGGTTCTTGTCATTATGGAATGGGCAACATATAAGGATGTATGACCGCTTGTCCTCGAATTTACGGTTGAGTAAACCCTGCTCTTGTAAAACCGTACGTATTTGATATTCGTCCCATTCATGAGCCATTTTTACCTATCCTTCTCTTCTTTCTTCACAAATTTAAAATCACTTTCACGCAAAAACTTGAAGTCTTTCATCAAGTTCGGCTTTACTTTGTCAATACAATCCGCGCAATAAAAACGTTTATCGCCTTGGTCGCATTGAGGTGTGCCGCATTCGATTTCATAGTGGTTGGCGACGGTATGATAACCGCCCAGCGTAGCGTATCTTGCGATTCTCTTTTTGCAGCGATCACACAGCCATTCGGTGGAATTTCGGCAAGGATTTCTTGTCATAGGTACTCTCCTCTCGTCAGTTATCCGTGCCATCGTTTACGGAAGCGTTAAACTCGGATATTCTGGACGTTATAATCTTTTTTATCGCGGTCATTTGCCTGTCGGCGCCTTCCATTTTTAATTTAGCGATATTGTATGCTCTTTTGCGTACGTCAAGGCACAACGCCTCATATTGTGCTTTAAGCATACCGTCCGCTTCTCTTTTATCCTTTGCCGTGCCGTCGCTGTTTCTTACCGCGTTAGCATATACGTCCTCGTATATATTTTTGCTTGTGTCGGCGAGAATCCCTATTTTTTCCACCGACATCTGAGTGCGGTACATTACAGCGCAAAGTTCCGCTAAAAAGTCTTCTAATTCCGGCAAGGTTACTTCACCGCTTGACTCGTTCATAAATCGCTTATAAATTTGATCCATCAAAGCGTCCAACTCTTCGGTCGGAGAATTTACGATATTTCGGACTAACGCCGTTATCGTATTCGAGAGTTTATCGCACTCCGCGCTGATTTCGGCTAATTTGTTTGTGTCTATCCCATCAAGAATTAATCTCGAATTGCTGGCCATTTTTCATCTCCACAATCTTACATATTATTATCTACATTAATTTCAATCCACGCCCCCGCAAGCGGGAGCGAACTTATCAATCTACACTAAAACGGCAAATCTTCCTCGCATTCCGTTAGTTTTTTTTTCATTTGCAAATATTGTACTTTGTTGGTATTTTTTGTGATCGTCATAGTTCGGCAGATCCTTATTGCTACTTAAATACGTTCTCTCACCTTTATCGATGTTCCACGCGTAAGTAAGTATATGTTCTTTTTCGCCATGTCGATTTTTAGCAAAGTATAAATTAAACATTACGTTGCCTTGTTTATCTTTATCAAACACTTGATCTATCATTATAACGACTGTTCCAAACTCTTCTAAACCTCGCGTTTGACTTAGATCGCTTGTGTCAAATTTAGGCGTGCCTTCTTTGGTCTGCCTCATTAATGCCTTATCTTGTCTTTTAATCTGAGCGAGAAGAATGATCGGAATTCCAAGTCGTTTTTGTATCATTTTCAAATCTCGCACTAACTCGTATTTTATCTCGCTTGTTTCGCGGGATTTGCTTGTGCTGTCAAGCAAACTAAACTGACTCGATATAAAGCACATCAATCTTATGCCGTTTGCAAAACTTTTCAAGATATGCTGGGGTAATTTTTGCATCGCTCGTGCCGCGATTTAAAATAAGTAATTCCGCTTTTTCGCTTGCAATTTTCGACGCCGCTTGGCGATATGTTTCAAAAATTGCCCCGTCCCTGCCTGTCTTACCGTTGCTGATTGCAAAATTGCTGATGTGCGTTTCGAGGGTGTCAAGACGATAACCTAATTCGTACTCGTCCATTTCCCCGTTAAAATATCCCACTTTGTAACCTTGTTTAGCAACGCATCTTGCACTTTCTATTGCCAAAAGTGTTTTACCCGTTCCGGCCCGCCCCGCCAATATGATAAGATCGCTACTCCATAAACCGCCCGTGATTTGATCTATTTCCTTAAAACCGTAACTTGCCGCTTTTTGCGGATTTTTGACCGCATCCTCATATTTTTTTAATCTATTCGTTACGGTCTCGTATAGATTAATTACTCCGCTTTCTTTCTCGCCGTTAGTTTGATTCACGAGCGTTACAAATTGGTCTAATCCTTCCGACGTGCGTCCATCTCTCATTGCTTTGATGAGATCGTTTACGCCGAGCGCGACGATATTGAATTTGTATTCTTTGTCAATTTGGTCTATTATAAGCCCGGTAGCGTCTGTTTTTTCGGGTAATTCCATCGCGGGAAATTGACACCCAAAACTGTCGCTTGTCGGAGGTTTGCCGTATTGCCGTTCCGTTTTAACTATCCATTCCCATTCTTGCCGAAATTTAGAAAAATGCTTTGGAGTTATGCCGCCGTCGATATACTTGTCGTAGTTCCCCGTCAGAGCATCGGCAATTGCCTGCTTTTCCATTTGAGTAATTTTTTCGGCTTTTGTCGGCTCTTTATTTGCCATCGTTATACTCCCCTACAATCGCCGCCATTCATCTCGATTTTATCGCTCGCTGTGTAAACTCGACTGTAAAGCGGATCACCAAGCGCATTTTTCAGGCTTTGCGGATTGCTGTTTGAGGCATAAATCGTCGCTTGCATCTCTCGCGTCCTTTGGTCGATTATTTCAAACAATATGCTCCTCTCATATGCCGATAATGTGTTTTTCTCATATGCCGACAAATCTTTTATTGCGCTTATTTCGTCGAGAAAAACAATATCCGCATTTTTTAATTTACTTATTAATAACGGAGTGACCAAATCGTCTTTAACTCTGCTTATGTCTCGTTTACATTCGTTTAGAAATTCCGGGAGAGATATGTAAAAAATTGGCGTCTCTTGAAATACGGATTCTTCCGACAGTTTTTTTGCATATTGTTTAAGTATTGCTACGCCGCTGATAGTTTTGCCCGTCCCGACGGAACCATGCAAATAAAGGCTTCGTCCTTGCGATATCCATTGTTTAACGTTGAGGAGAATTGCTTGTATCGTCTTGTTTCGGCATTTATATTCTGTAACAAGTTCTCGTTTTGCGATATTGCTGCCGCCGAGAATAAGTTGATACCGCAACTCTTTCACTTTTTCTTTGTCCATCTCTGTAAACATTATTTCGCCCTCATATTATTATCGTCATTACGCTTTATTCTTCTTAAAAATTTGCGATAAAAGTCGTATTTTTTGCTGGCTGTTTATTTCATGCTCCGCATCACTCATTTGCTCCCATAATTTCCGCTGCTCTTCAATCATCTCATGTCTGTTTGTCTCAAAAGGAATATCCATTAAGATGTTGTAAATCATTACCTCGTTTGTTTGACCGACGCGATGCGCGCGCGATATTCCTTGCTCATAATCCGCACCCGTCATAGCCGTGTCGTACATAAAAATGTGCCGGGCGCATTGTAAATTAAAGCCCACCCCCATTTTTTGTATGGTACAGACAAGTATTTGTTTGCGTCCTTGTCGAAAGTTATCATACTCTACTCCTTCGGATTTTTCAGTCATACCTCCGACAAGACAAGCGCATCGTTCCCGCCCTAAGGCTTCAATTATCTCTTTTACCGCACCCTTGAAAGAGCAAAAAACGATTATCTGTTCCTCCTCCGGGATGTCGTTGTCTATGTAGTCTTTCAATGTTCCGATTTTATCGCTTTTAAAATTGTGATAAACTGACGGGCAGGCAATCATTTGATGTATTTTTATATAGTAATCGTCTAATTTTAACTTGTCCTCTTCTTTCCCGGCTTGTACGCGAATTGCTTCTTTTAGTATTTTTTCTGTATTTGCACTCATTTTGCAATACAAATTCATTTCGGTTTTAGGCGGAATATCGCAATAATCCTTTTTTCTCGCTATCATACCGTAATAAGACAAATAAGATTTCAACTCGTTAAGATTTTTATACATTCTTGGGTTGCCAAATTGATCTAATTCGGCATATCTCCGAGTAAAAGTATATTTGCTCGGGAATTTATCGGGAGCGCAAATCATAAGAGGCGTATATGCGTTTATCGCTTTATTCGGTTGCGGTGTTCCCGTTAAGGCAAGTCTATTTTTTATGCCTTTACAAAGTTGCACTAATCCCCAATACCCCGTCTTTTTGCGTTGCAGGCTACCGTTCTCGTCTTTTTTGAGGCTTGTCCTCTTGTCATTAATAGGGATATGGCACTCATCTACCGCCAACATATCGTACTTCGAAAGGATGGTGCGAACGATTGCTTCATTTCGCAACGTTGTAAACGGCGTTACGGCGATTAAACTTTCCGCTTCCGTTATTTGCTTCGCTCTCGTTTTCATTTCGCCGTCGATTATGTCAATCTCGTAGTTAAATAATTTTTTAACATCCTCTTGCCAATTTTTTGTAAGTGTCGCACGATAGACCACAACAAACATTTTGTGCGCTCTACCCTCATACTTGCGTCTCAAAAACTCGCATATTGCCGTTGAGCTTTTCCCACACCCGCACTCAAAAAACAATCCGTATCCATCGGGGCGTTTTTGCGAAAGAAACTCTGTATGGATGCTTAACGGTTTGTATCCGTTTGCAAACCACGACCGGGTTATATTCATATCAAACGCGTCCCGATTCTCCGCTCGTTCAATTATCTGCTCTTGTTGTTCTTCAGTTAATATCGGTCTGCGGTTGTGCTGCTCTTCAAGTCGGCGATATTCATCGCAGACTTGTTGAAATGCCGAATCAGAAAACCACCAATGCCGAGCGCCGCTATTATAGCTCCGCTCGGCGAATGGTATTCTATTTTTTATGCGTTCGATTAGTTCGGCATCAAAGGGAAACCACACCTCGTATTTAAAAGTTTTTTCTTCGTGCCTTCGATATGTCAATGCCATCTCTTTCTCTCTTTTTACTTATTTCAATCCACGCCACCGCAAGCGGGAGCGAACATCGGTTTTTAGATGCCTTTTAAATTACATAGAATACCATCGGCTCTCAAATAATTAGAAAAGCGATGTATTATCAGTCGGTGTTGCTTGTTTCGGTGCGGCAGACGAGGGAAAAGCGGTCGCACATTTTTGAAGCAATTCAGCGAGAAGTTTGTTCGTTCCCTTCTGTTCGAGAAGAAGCAAGGATAAACCTTTTATTATTCTTGACAACGGATCGTTATCCGGCGACGCATTATTATTCACATGGTTATTATCGTTATCTTTTTTCTTTGGTGCGTTTGCCCAAAACTGTTGCTTGCCGTTATATTCTTTTTCGGTCGGTTCAAATTCAACGCTTTCACCTTCTTGCCGAATTCCTAACGATTGACCGATCATATAAAACTTGCCGTCTTCACCACGAACGGTCAATTTGCCGAAATTGTTCTTAAAAATTTTACCTTTCATTTTTTTTGTTTCCTTATATTTTTTTAATTTTTATAATTCCTTGGTCTGCTGATAATCATCGCTTTCGCCTATGTATGCGGCGGTTGAGTCTTCGCGGGCAAACGCCAATGCTTGATCTTTGTCATCAAAATACCGATCAGCCCGACGATTAATCAAGATGTTGTAATACGTTACCTTATACATTTAATACCTCCTTGTCTTTTTAAGTTTTTTTAGTTTTGGTTCTTACCGTTATTGTTTTAGTCGGTCGTTGTCAATATTCCGTTTATTTCAATCTGATGCGTCTCATTTGTTAGCTTCACTATCATTGCTATCGCCTTTGCGAGGTTCTCTATCGTTGCTTCGAGCGTCGCTTTAATCAATAGTCTATTACATTCGGTTTTGTCATTTCCGCATCCTCCCTTAATTCGAGCCGTAAAGGATTACGACGGGCGCGAGGTCGAATATTTTGACCTTGTTTCCGCGCCAATCTTGTATCTCGGTATCTCCGCTTTTTACGGTGGCTTTAACGTCGCTTTCTAAGAACAGCGTTTCTTGGCTTCCGAGTTCGTTTTTCATGCGTATCTCGGTCCCCAAGCAGTCCTCACTCGTCATAAGACTGAAACTGTTGCCCTCGCTGTCGGACGATAACCCGACAAGCGCGTCCGGGTTCTCTTTTTTCAGTATTCCGATTAGTTCTTTTACTTTTATAGGTTTCATTTTTTCCTTCCTCCGTTTTTTTTGCTTATATATTATTATCCGCAATTCTTGCCTAACTCGATAAAAAAAATTAAAAATTTAAAAAAAACTTAATTGAGTCTGCATTTGTTTAGGATGCGGAATTTTTAGCATATCGTATATGAAATAAACGAGTTCATCGTATGACTTCATTTCTCCGATGCGCAACGGAACGCCGCTACCTGCGTACCCATTGCGTTGATCTGTTACATCAATGCTCCAAAAATAATTTTCGGGCGACCAATTGCCGTTTGTGCATTCTTGACCGGTTATTCTTACTTGAATTTTATCCCTATGGTTCCCGACCCGAACGCTATAACTCTCGCGCCGTTCTACCGCCGCAATAAAGTTTTTATAGTCGCTTTCCGTAAACAAGGATTCAAATTTAAAATCATTAGGCATATTTCAATCCCTCAAACTACGATGCCGCAGAAGCGACTTCCGTTTCTTCTTGCACCGCGAGTCCGACGGTGTCAAGAAAATTCGCGGTATGAGCCAAAAGCGCGAGAGAATTTTGTCCGTACAATTTTATTGCCGCGCCGCTTCGCAACGGATTATCCCATAAAATTTCTATGTTGAGTATCGCGACCTCCACATCCCTCGATAACGGTTCAAGTCCATACTCCGCCCAAATATCACGGAGTACAAAAATTGCAGTTTCCCCATCAGTTCCGTATGCGACTTTGTCATCGTTGTATTCCCACATAACGACCTCTTGCCATTTTCCTGTTGCATCTTTTTTGTTTCTTTTCCCCCTGCGGAATTTCGCTATGCTGCCAAGTATATGATAGAGCGCGACTCTCGCATAGTCTGCGTTGGTGTATGGACTTTTGTAGACCCACTTCCCATCTTCGGACACCGAAAAGAAAACTTTTGATAGTTTGGTGATTTTATCCAACATACCGAGAGCATGATCGATTAAATAACGTTCGGGTTGATGTATATTAATCGGTTGCTCGATAAACTCTTCGTTGGTTGTATTTGCATTCAACCAATCGGCTACCGCCCGTCCTTCGTCACCCAACCACGTTTCCAGAGTTTTAATATAGGCGTTTTCCGTTAAGTTATCTTTGTCCATATCTCTATCTCTCCTTTGCCGATGCCGTTACAAGCGTTTG
>JAISNN010000044.1 GCA_031276195.1 Clostridiales bacterium | reverse complement strand
TCCGTGGGAGGGGTGCAGGGGTGGGGCGACCTTCTCATTATCCTCACATTCCCCTCCGTGGGAGGGGTGCAGGGGTGGGGCGACCTTCTCATTACCCTCAATTCCCCTCCGTGGGAGGGGCAAGGGGTGGGGCGACCTTCCCTCATTACCCTTCCCCTCATTACGCCCTATTACATCTCGGCAATCCCCTCTTTCATCTTCCCGCGACGCTCACCCTCGGATCTAATTTGTGATATATCAAATCCGTTATAAAATTCGACGCGATCGTCAAAATCGCAAAAAACAGCATTATCGCCTGCGCCAATTGAAAGTCTCCCGTATCGTTCGCTTCCAAGAGCAGTTGTCCCATTCCGGGCCACGAAAAGATTTTTTCGATCAGAACCGAGCCGCCGAATATGCCGGCAAGCGACATTCCGAGGCTGGTTACGAGCGGAAGCAGCGCGTTTCTGAAAGCGTGTCCGAACAATATTTTACGTTCGGGCAGTCCCTTTGCTCTCGCCGTCAAAATATAGTCTTCGCTAACGGTCGCGATCATACCGTTTCTAACGGTCAGCGCGTAACCCACGACACCGCCCGACGAAATGACCGTAAGCGGCAAAATCGAATGGTAAGCGACGTCCATAACGTCGCCGAACGGCACGGCAATCATAACGGAAACAAAAAGTCCGCAAAGCGGTACGGCGGCTAATACCGCGCCCTTTTTAAAAATTCGGTATAGAACCGCGGTCAAAACGACTGTCGCGCCCGCGGAAATAAGAAACGCCGCCGGATTAAATTCGAGCCGATAGCCCGCCGTCATCGCGCCCCGGTAAGGAAATATCGGAATTACAAACGCGAACAGCATAACCGAGATCAGCGCGACCCAAAAGGTAGGGACGGCGGTCGTAACCGACGACAAGCGGAGGAGGATTTTGTCCTGTTTTTTGCCTCTGTTTTTCGAGGCGGACGCGCCGAAGTACACGCCCAAAACGGCGGATATGATCATACTCGTCAGACTTAGGGCGGCGGACCACGGAATTCTGCTGAACATAACTTCAAAAACGGGCGTTTTGTAGACGTGCGAAACGCCGAAATCCAACGTAAAAATCCTCTCCAAATATAAAAAATACTGCGTCAAAACGGGTCTATCGAAGCCGTATTCCTCTCTGATTTGCTGCCTTAACAATACCGCGTCCTCCGGAACACCGGCGTAATAAGGCGCGGCGGGGTCGCTGAAAACGAGGCGCGGCAGAAAAAAATTCAGAGTTATCACGACGAATAAAACGACCAGACAACTCAATATTTTTTTTAAAACGTATCTCCGATTCATAAAAAACTCCGAATAAAAATCCTTTTTTCCGTATCCCTTTTTTCGCGGTACTATACCGCAGTTTTTAGCGGCTCTATTTTCTTTGCAAATATCGATATGTATAAGCGTTCAAAACTCCGCCCCTTTGCAGCCGCACCCAGCCCGAGAACCCGATTTCCGTATAAGCCGAATATGCCTTCGCGCCGAAAAGCGGAATTTCCAAACACAAATCGATCAGCATTCTCTGCACGTCTCTCGCTCGTTCATACTGCGCCGCGATATTCGTCTCGGTATCCATAAGCAGCATAAGCGCGCTGAGTTCCGCCGATATAACGCCCGTATAATTAAACACGCGCGGCGACCCGTTCGGGTATACTCCGAAACGCGCGTCGAACATCAAAAGTTTATCGGTTTCGAATGTTACGCCGTTTATGATCATATCGAAGTCCGCGCCGTTGCTCTGTTTTATGACCTCGCTGTATTGTGAATCGGCGCGCGTAAAGCCTATCTCGATTCCGACCGTTTCAAAAACCATCGCGCCTATCTCGCGCGCGAGAAGTTCCGAGCCCGCGGACGCCAAAATCGAAAAACTAAGATTTCGTTTTCCGGCCGCGTCGGCGCGGTATCCCGCTTCGTCGAGGAGCGCGTTGGCTTTTTCGGCGTCCGCGCTGTGGTGAACGTAATTTCCGTTTCCGTCGCGGAGCGCGTGGGGCATCCATTCGGGAACGAGTCCTCCTCCGACTCTCGACGCGTTATTATACCGCACGTTTTCAATCAATCGGTTTTGGTCGATCGCATACGCTATCGCCATTCTGATTTTCTTGCCGTTGCCGTTGAAATTTCCGTCGCGGAACGCTCCGTTTTTTCCGACGTTAAAAGCCAAAGTGGTAACGTATTCGCTTTCGTAAGACGCTATTTTAACTTTATTGTAGCGTGGATTATCCGCGATCGCATAGACCTTAGACTCGTCCACCGCGTCGAACGAAGCGTCGATTTCGCCCGCTTGCAGCGCGCCCAACATTACGTCTTGATCGGCGTATTTTACGAGGACGATTTTTTTCACCGGCTCATACGCGAACTTCTCTCTTTTCAAACTCTCGTCATAGTCTTCTCTGAACGTAAAGACGACGGACGAATCCTCTATATAGTCGCTTGATTTGACGGTATACGCACCCGTCCCCACGGGATTGAGATTTCTTTCTTGCGCGGGTTTTGCGATGCCGCTCCATATATGCGCGGGTATGATCATTATGGCGTTGCAGATAGTTTTGATATCGCTCAATTTATTCGACGCCAGCGTCAGCGCGAAGTCCGTATCGCTTTCGGCTTCGCACGAATAGTAGTTGCTCAAAAAGAACGCCATACCGGCTATCGCGCCCGAATATTTCAATATGTATTTAAACGTGAACTCTATATCCCGCGCCGTAAAGGGTTTTCCGTCGCTCCACATATAGCCGTCCCTCACTTTAAAGCGGTATGTCCGCCAGCGGTCTTTCGGCACGGCTTGTTCGGAACGAACGGCGAATTGCCCGTCGGTTTCGGCGATCGGGTTTCCGATTTCGTCCTTTCCTTTTACGATTTTTTTACGCGCGAGTTGCGCGGCGTATTGCTCTTCCGTAGGCGTAAAAGTGATAAATCCGTAATCCGAACCCTCTTTTCTCTCATACGCGCCCGCCGTCTCGCAAAGTCCGTCGGAAAATTTGAAATAATTTTCCTTTTCATCCGCGGGTTGAAAGGCCGCCCCGTCCTCAAAAAGATATTCGTTTACGCCGTCGTAACCGTCGGGTTCTTGCACGCCGCCCAAAATCGTATCATAAAGCAATCCCGCCGCGAAGGTGTTGACGGAAGCCATAGAGGAATACGGCATAAGAGTTTTCGGGATTTCCGCGCTGCCGAGTTTGAGCGCGCCGGGATATTTTTCGCGCCTGTCGTGAAAGACGGCGATCAAAACGATAGGCAATATAATCGCCGCCGCGATGACGATATTTATATGTTTTTTTAGAATTTCTTTAAAGCGGGTCACGATTTCCTCTCCGTTTTTTTAGGGATTTTTCGGGATATTTTTTTGAATTTCTTTCTTTTCGACGCTTCGTTTTTTTATAGAATCCGATTGATTTATTTTCTATGTTCCGATTTTTTTTTGAATTCGATTGATTTATTTCTTTTTTTAGGCTTTATTTTTTTCTTTGAATATGCTGATTGCAGGCGCGCCGCCAAAAGCGTTTTTTATTAATTTTCACTCTTTTCTACATTCATTTTTTTAAATTCGCTTGAATTCCGTTTTTTAAGACTTCGTTTTTTATAAAATCCGATCTAATTTATTTCTTTTTTTACGCTTTATATTTTCCTTGAATTAGATTGAATTTCTTTTTTTTAGGCTTTATTTTTTCTTTAAATACGTTGATTGCGGGCGCGCCGCCAAAAGCGTTTTTTATTAATTTTCACTCTTTCCTACATTCCTTTTTTTAAATTCGGTTTAATAAAGCCGCAAATTAAACGCCGCAATATTTATATATTTTCAACGCGCCTTTTACCGAATTCAATATTTTTCAAAGTTCCAATTTTTTTCCGAAGCCGTCCCTTCCCGCCGACTTATTCCAAATCTCTTCGATCGTAAATTTATATACGAGGCGCGTTTGCCAGATTTTCGGATTCGCGGCGTGATATACGTCGTGCTGCGCGTTGACGAATCTTTGAACGAGAGGCAATCCGAAAGGATCGATTTCCGCGTCCGCGTCATATTTTTCGCCGGCAAGTTTCATTTTTCCGCGAAGTTCATAACTTATCATCGGCGGCTGATAAAAGACGAGGGATGCCTCCGGGTTTTCTATGTAGTTTGCGTATGAATGTTTATAGGCCATTTCGATGCCGTAAAAGCATGAAAAATCGATATTTTTTTCGGCGTTTTCCGAATACAAATGTTTGATCAAAACGCGCAATCCCCTTTCTTGATAGGTTTTGTCGTTGGGCGAATAGGTTTTGATATGTTCCGCGTAGTCTTTAAACGCCGCCTCCATAAACTCCGGTTTAGGCGCGAAACCGACGCCCTTAACGGCTCCGTTAAGCCCCTTCGACCCGTGTGAAACAAAGACGGGATTGTGCGAAGTAAAACTCAAAAACATTTTTTCGGGGGAAATTTGCACCCCGTCCGCGAGGTTTTTGACGGTTTCGCCGCGTGTTTTGTACGCCCATTCAAAAAATTTATTCATAATAATATAACTCCGTTTCGCCGCTTGCCGGCTTTTTAAAAATTTATTTTATTTATTCCTTTGCACTTCTTTTTTTATATTTCTTTTATCCGTCCGCTTACGTTTCTTTTTTTATATTTCTTTTATTACGTCCGCTTGCATTTCTTTTTCGGTATTTCTTTTATTACTCCGCTTACGTTTCTTTTTCGGTATTTATTTTATTGCGTCCGTTTGGATTTTTCACTTGTTTGTTTTATTTGTGTATTGCACTTTTGTATTTGTTTTGTTTAAGCCGTTTTGGAATTTTCATATATTATATCCCTCTGAATTTCTTATTTCCTCCTCAATTCCCCTCCGTGGGAGGGGTTAAGGGGGTGGGGCGAACTTCCCTCATTATCCTTACACCCCCCCCTTCTCTCAGCCTTATTGCATCGCGGCGATCACGATCATTTCACGCAGCGCAGAGCGACCGTTCCTCCCTCCGTACGCAATTCGACGTCGGCATAATATCCGCGCAAAATCGTTTCCAACTCATTTTTCGTCCAATACGGCGGCGTAAAAAATCCCTTCTTTTCCAAGACCGTTTTGACAAAAAGATCGGTGATTTTACGTTCCTTTTTCAAATAAAATGTCGCGATAAAAAGTCCTCCCGGTTTCAAAACCCGCGCCGTTTCTTTAAACGCCACGTCCTTATCGGGAAAGGCGTGAAAGCCGTTCATAGACAGTATGACGTCGAACGCGCCGTCGTCAAAGGGCAAAGCCCCTACGTCCCCTTGTACGCATTCGACGTTTCGGCAATCCGCGAACCGTACGCGCGCCTTTTCCAACATCGTTTCGGAATAGTCGAGCGCGGTAATTTTCGCGTTAGGCATTTTTTTGTACTTCTCCGCCGTGAACAAACCCGTTCCCGTCGGCACGTCGAGCAGCCTCCCTCCGAATTCCTTCGGAATATAATTGAAAAGCCGCTTTGCGATTTCCCAATCATTCGCGCCCCAAATTCCGTTCATATAGACTTTCGCCCACCATTTTTCGCCCGTGAGCGCGTCGTCGTAATAATTTTTCGACGACTTATAGGCTTTGGTAATTTTTTTCTCGCGTCCCATAAAAACGGTTCTCCTTTTTTGCATATCTCATATTCGCCGTATCTCAATTCGCCGTATTTCATATTCGCCGCATCTCAATTCGCCGCATCTCAATTCGCCGTATCTCATATTCGCCGTATCTCATATTCGCCGTATCTCATATTCGCCGTATCTCATATTCGCCGTATTTCATATTCGCCGTATTTCATATTCGCCGTATTTCATATTCGCCGTATTTCATATTCGCCGTATTTCATATTCGCCGTATCTCATATTCGGCGGTTAATGATCGTTGGAGCGGCATTCTCTCATTATCCTTATATTCCCCTCCGTGGGAGGGGATCAAAGGGGCGGGGCGAAATGTCCGCTTGATACGGACTATTTACGTCAATGACGACAGAAAACAAAAGCGGCGCATTTTAAAAGTTTTTCACTCTTTATCCGCTATTCCCCTCCGTGGGAGGGGATCAAAGGGGCGGGGCGAATTTCCCTTATTATCCTTACCCCCCCACTCTCAGCCTTATTGCATCGCGGCGAAATGAAACCTAACCGACGATTTACTCACCTATAATTAACCTAACCAGCGGCACATTCAACTCCGCCGAACCGTTATTAAACACCCAATACAAAATATTTTCGTCGTTATAGTCCGCCGTCAAACCCGCGCCTTCCGGATACGAAAAAGTTATCGTACTATTGTCAAAAACGGCCGCTCCCCGTTGAACCGAATAGGTCCCCTCGAAAGTTTTCATTTCGCCCTCTTCGGACGCATACCCCGAAAAGCCGCCTTTCTTGTCCAAAACCAGCAGATAGGCGTAACCTTTTCCCTCATAGGACAACTTTCCGGCGTAATAATACTCCGCGCCCGACGGCGGACTTACGGTTTCGATTTGATAAAAAGTCAGACCGTTTTTGCCGTCCTCGTTGGTATCGTCGTTCGGCATATTGTGGACCAGATATATTTGCGCTCTGAATTTTCCGTTTTGATCGATTTGCGCGTTCAGCGAGCGTTCCCCGCCCTCTTCGCCCGCGATATAAACCGCGTCCAACGTTTTCGTTCCGTCCGGATTATCGGTCAAGGTATAAGAGCCGCCGTAAGTTTCCGCGGCGTGTCCGACGGATGCGCTCGTGAGCGCGCCGTAGATTTCCATTGTGCCGTCTTGATACAGCACGACCGTTTGCGAAGCATAGAACAGTCCCATAGCGGGATTGCTTTTAGCGTACGCCCCGACGAACACCGCCGCCGCCGTTTTCGGATTCGGGGTCAATCCGTTCCCGTCGTCGGGAATTTCCGTTTCGGGCGGTTCGTCCGTCTTGCCCTTATCGCCGGGCTTGTCCTTATTGTCGCACGCCGCGAAAGAAAAAACCGCCGCCGCCGCGCACAAAACCAAAATCAACAACTTTGCCAATCTTTTCATAATTTTTTTTAAACTCCTAATTTGATTTTATTTTGAATTTATTTGATAGTTTATTTTTTTGAATTTATTTAATTTATTTAATTTATTTAATTTTTTTACTTTATTTGATAGTTATTTGATTTAATTTTTTTTGCTTTATTTTTATTATCCTCAATTCCCCTCCGTGGGAGGGGCAAGGGGTGGGGCGACCTCTCTCTATCCTTACATTCCCCTCCGTGGGAGGGGCAAGGGGTGGGGCGAAACTTTACTCATTTTCCGCTTTCACATACATATTCCCCTCCCGTACGGCGGCAAACGGCAAAGCGCGCAAAGAGCGTTTTGCCTTCATATCGACGCGCCTTAACATATCGCTGTTTTACAAAACGTGTACGCGATAAAAATTTCATTACATACACGTTTAGTAAAACCGCCGTAAGACATAAAGCGCGTCAGGCGGCGTCCGCGTAAGGTTTTAATACCAATTACGGTAATTTAACGTTTACGCAAACTCCAAACCTAACCGACCGCCCTATAAAGGCGAATTCTTTAAAAGGAATAAAATATACCCTTATTCCGGATACCGTCGTAACGTCTTCGCCGGAAAGCCTCATTCGCTCGCTTCGACTACTTTCGCCAAGTTAACCTTAAACTCGGGGCTCAAAGCGGTCATTCCGCTGAAAACCGAATATTGATTATTCAGCCAGTAGTCTCCGGCTTCCGGATTTACGCTTCCGAGGTTAACGACCGCTCCCTTAGAATTCGCCGCTCCGGGCTTGCCGCTCGAACTGTACGTACCGATTACGGTGATATAGAGTTGGTCGCCGTAAATCGCCAGCGTTCCGATCACGCCGCCCAAATTGCCCATAGCGAATGCGGGAAGGTCTATATATGTTTTCCCGTCGTTTCTCTCCGCCGTCAAAGCCGCTCCGTCCGTCAACAAGGGGAAATAAGCGTCGGCTCTTGTGCCGTATTTCGCATCCTTTTCCGCTTTGGTAGTTTCGGGCAAGTTTTCGTCCACTTCCGCGATCCAAGTCGCTCTCGGGGCATTGTGCATATCTTGTACAAACGTGCCGTCCGCGTTGATCGTGAGCGCTACGTCCGCGACGATCCAGCCGCGGTTCGCCGCGATTTTGTCCGTAGAATTGTTATAGAAACCCTGCCACAGATATTCGCCTTTATAAACTCCCGCGATAGCCGTCATATCCGCGCTTTCCGCGCCGACCTTAACGGTTATTTCCGCGGCTGCGGAGGCGACTCTTCTGACATAGTTAGTGCCTTCCAATACCAACACGTTCTTTTGAAGTTTGCTGACCGCTCTGATCTTAGCCACGCCGTTTTTGACCGCCGTAACCGTTCCGTTCTCATCGACGGCGGCGACTCTTTCGTCTGTGGATTCCCAGACGTAGCCGGTTTCGACGTCGCCCGCGCTCCCGAGTGTAACGACCGCGCCAAGAACCGACGCGCCGCCCGCGCCGTCAAAGGCCAAAACACCGCCGACCAAATCATCGCCGCTTATCGCAACCTTGAAATTACCCTCGACGAAGACTTGCGCCGAAGCCGTTTGACCTTTATACGCCGCCGTAATGACGACGGGAACGACCTCGCCGCCGCCCATCAAGGAGCCTTTGGCGTTATCGGCGCGTGAAATGACCACGCCGTTTATGACCTGTGCGACGCTATCGTCGCTTGTCGTCCAGACTACCTCGTCCGTAACGACGGTACCGTCCACGCTTGCGGTCAAGGCTTGCGCCGAATCCCACGAATCGAAGTTAAGTACGCTTGCGCTAAGAGTGAGCGCGCCTTCGAGTATCGAAACGCCGACCTCGAATTCAGCCGAATCCTCCCCTCTTACCGCCGTGATCGCGGTTGTTCCGGAGGACAGAGCGACGACGACGCCGTTCGAGACGGAGGCGACCGCCGCGTTGCCGGAAGTCCATTCGACGTCGTACACGACGGTATCTCCCTTTTTCGCGGTAAGCGTCAGGCTGTCGCCGGCGAAAGTCAACTCGGTTTTATCGGATGTAACCGTGAAATCCCCTTTCGGCGCTTTGTTGAACAACCCGTCGATAAAACTGCAAGACGCAAGCGAAAGCATCGCGGCAACGGCGACTATTGCCGTTACTAAAATTTTGATATTTTTTTTCATTTTTCTTTTCTCTCCTATTGATTTTAGAATTAATTTTTTTTAGAATTCCAAACTCTACACGCCCCGAAAGCAATCCGTCCAAGCCGCACAAGTTAAGAAATTTCTATCGATTTTAAAATCGATTTTTTAGAATTCCAAACCCTACACGCCCCGAAAGCAATCCGTCCAAGCCGCACAAGTTAAGAAATTTCTATCGATATATTTTTTAATATACCGTTGCAAACCGTGATACCTTGTATTTTGGGGCATCTCCGTTTTAAAAAAAACAAAAACACCCTTAATTTACTTTTTTATAACCCGCAGGCGACCCTCCTTTTTTCCCGCAACGCGGAAATGATTTTTATTGCATATCGCCTCCCTAAAACGGAAAACGCTTTTGTTGCCGAAAAAACAAAAATAATTTTTATTGCCTATCACCTCTCTAAAACGAAAAGTGTTTTTCATGCCGAAACTCTTATCTTGTCAAACAAAAATAATTTTTATTGCCTATCACCTCCCTAAAACGGAAAGCGTTTTTCTTACCGAAACTCTTATCTTAACAAACGGAATACTATCCTAAATTCCCCTCCGTGGGAGGGGATCAAAGGGGTGGGGCGACCTTATAAAAATCCTCGCAAGTCATACCCTAAAAAAATGCACTCATTCGCAAGCCTTATCGCTTTTTTACTTACTATCCGCTATTCCCCTCCGTGGGAGGGGATCAAAGGGGGGGGGCGTCCTTATAAAAATACTCGCAAGTCATACCCTAAAAAAATGCACTCATTCGCAAGCCTTATCGCTTTTTTACTTATTATCCTCAATTCCCCTCCGTGGGAGGGGGTTAGGGGGTGGGGCGACCTTATAAAAACACAATTTCACATCTCACATAAAAATTACCCACCGCTAACCAAAAGAAAAAACTCCGGCTATTTTCCCGCTCTAAAAGGTTTTCTAATTACTCTACGCTAACTCAAATCTCAAAAAAAATTCTTTTTTTTCTATCCGATTTCCATAATGATATTTATAGAAAATATATAAAAAATTCTTTTCCCTCTCCGCCTTTGATAAGGACATTTATAAAAAACTCTTTATTCCCCTATTCAATTTTGATAAAGGTCTTTATATAAATATATAGCGGTTATGCTTTAAACTGCGCTAAGGACATTTACATAAAAAATATAGTTATCTCACGCTAACCGCATTCTCAAATAATATGTTAGCCGAAACTAACATATTACAATAATACAACTATTCAAACTCTTTGTCAACGATTTTTCAACGAAAAATTAAAAAACATAATTTTCCAAATTGCATAAATTAAATTACCGCGCGGCATTCTCAAGAATAAACCTCAAAATCAACGCATTTCAACGGCATTTTACTCATTATCCTCAATTCCCCTCCGTGGGAGGGGGTTAGGGGGTGGGGCGAAACGTTCCGCTTGACATTCATCTTATTACGTCAACGCCGACAAGAAACAAAATCAACGCATTTCAACGTTTTTTTACTTACTATCCGCTATTCCCCTCCGCGGGAGGGGTGTAGGGGGTGGGGCGAAACGTTCCCTTTGACATTCACCTTATTACGTCAACGCCGACAAGAAACAAAATCAACGCATTTCAACGTTTTTTTACTCATTATCCGCTATTCCCCTCTGCGGGAGGGGATAAAAGGGGTGGGGCGAAACGTTCGTTTGACATTCACCTTATTACGTCAACGCCGACAAGAAACAAAATCAACGCATTTTCATATATCTTTCATTCTTTAATTCCCTAAGATATTCTACATGATACGGCGCAACGACCTTAATCCCCGTCAAATAATCGCGTGGTCAACCATTCTCAGCCCGTAGCAATCGAAACTCCCGTCCGCCGAGGTCAAGATCACCGTTCCTCCGCGTTGGGCGGTCTGCTTATAGATTCCGGGGTATGCCAGATAGTCGATACTCATTCCGTATGTCAGCCGGATATACCGGTCGCCCGCTCCGCCATTATAATAAATCGAAAAATTATTCAAATGGTCATGTCCCGTGAACACCCCTTGCGTACTTCCGATTTTCAGCATCGTTTCGAACAGTTCGTCTTCGCCCACGCCGCAATATACGATTTTCCCCGTTTCCCACGCGCTTCCGTAGACGTACTTGACGTTATCGGTATTTTTTTCGCCGTTATCGACATATTCAAGCCAAGCGTCTTTTTGTTCGGTCAGCGGTATATGAAAAAACGCCAAAGATTTGAGTCGTTCCGCGGCTCCTCTGTTTTTGTTTATGCCGTCGAGTCTTAGAATTTCCTTTTCGTACCAGTCCACTTGATCTTGATGAACGTTGTCGTATTCGCTGACGAAGCCGCGGACATAGGCGTGCGAGTCAAGCAAAACGAGCGATTGCGTAATGATTCCGTTAGAATTTTCGACGTTTATGATTTGATTTCCGTATCCGCTGATTTCGTCCGGACCCGCGGTATAGACGCAATATTTCAAGTCGTCGTTTTCATAAAAATCGGATATTTTCTTTCTGTCATAAAAACTGTACGCCTCCGTATCGTGGTTTCCGAAAACGACCGTCCAATACACGCCGAGGCTTTCCATCGTTTGCGCGAAGATTTTTGTCGAGGGCATATTGTCGACCGTGCCGGACGAGAAAGGCATCGGATAGACCATATCGCCCGTAACGATCACGAGATCGGGTTTAGTATACGTTACCAAATCGGCGATCGCGTTAATCGCCCACGCGTCTTTTTTAAGCGACAAAAAGCCGCCGCCGAGGTGCGTATCGGTGAGTTGCAGAATCTTAAAATCTCTGTCCGTCGTGAAGGTAGTATAACCCGTTTCGGCGTCGATTTCGGGTGTGAGCCTGTCCGCGATTTCAACGGCGGGAATACTTTTTGCGAATTTCATATTCGCGTTATTTCCGACCGCGCCGACGATTAAGCAAATCAGTCCCGCAACGATAAGCACACAAAGCGGCATCGCAATGATTTTAAAGACCTTTTCCATACTAAATACCCTTTTTTTATAATATTTTTGTTTATTTGATTTCAATTTATATAACATTATTCAACTCATACAACATTATCGCATAACATTATATCAACCCATACAACACACTACATATCATTATATCAGATTATATAACACATTATATAGCATTTTTCACGGTTCTATACCGCGCTTTTTATCGCAACTTTCCCCGATTCTTATACCGCTTTTTTGCGTTTTTTTCACGGTACTGTACCGCGTTTTTTTATCGCAACTTTCCCCGATTCCTATCCCGATTTTTGCGTTTTTTTCACGGTACTGTACCGCGTTTTTTTATCGCAACTTTCCCCGATTCCTATACCGCCTTTTTTGCGTTTTTTAACGGTACTGTACCGCGCTTTTTATCGCAACTTTCCCCCGATTCCTATACCGCCTTTTTTGCGTTTTTTCACGGTTCTATACGGTTTTCTCTCATCATCCTCAATTCCCCTCCGTAGGAAGCGGAGAACAATCGCAATGATTTTTATGGCGAGGATTTTTTAGATAGAAACCGAATTGTTTTTGAAGGTAATAGCATTCGCTATTACCAAGAAAAGAATGCGGTTTATATAGCGGTTAAACTTTTCAATCAAGCATATGCTTGATTGAAAACCGCATACTATGCGGCGGCAAAATGTTTACATTTTGCCGGGTTTACCGCTATGACGACATTAAACGGGCGGCTTTGCCGCCCTCCGCCGTCAAAGATGACGGCGAATTTTAATCCGTACACCATACGGATTAAAAGTTTAATTAGTATAGCAAAAAAGACACTGCATAAAAATTATTCAAGATTTTTCGACGATTCCAAAAGGGGATCTAAGGGGTGGGGCGAACTTCCCTCATTATCCTTACATTCCCAACGGCGGAGCGGCATTATAAAAAGATCACAACCCCGAAATACAAAGCCGCACTATAACGCCGAATTCCCTCTCCGCGCGTTCCGCGATTTCCCGAGCGATTCTCCCGACTTCTATTATATCACAATTTAAGTCTTTTGTAAAGACGGTTTCAAAAATAATTTCCTTATAATTTTCGCCGTAGTCGTGAAGCGTCAGACTTTTCACCTCCCCGATCGCCGCGTATTCGGACGCCATTCTCCTCAGCCCGTTCTCCAAAGTCTTGTCTATTTTTTTGCCGAGCAGATTTTTGACGTTATTTTTAAACAGTTTGATCCCCTCGATAATGATTATGACACTTATGACGATTCCGACAATCGCGTCCAATCTTAGCGCGGAATATTTATGCAGGCTAAAACCGATCAGCGTCATAAGAGTTATGCCCGCGTCCAAAAAACTGTCCGTACCCGCCGCGCTCAAAAGGTCGGATTTAAGCGATTTATTTTGACGGCGAAAGAATAAACCCGCCGCGAGTTTCACGAGCGCACCGACGGCGATTACGGCGAATCTTTCCCAAGTAAAGACCAAAAAATACGGATAAAAGAGCCGTTCCAACGCCGAATACATAAAATAAAGTCCGGTAAAAAGCACGGTCAGAGATAGAAAACAACCCAAAATATACTCGATTCTGCCGTATCCGAAAGGCATACTCTCCGAAGGCTTTTTTCTCATCAAATAAAATCCGAAAATGACGACCGCAAAACTCAGCGCGTCCAAAAAATTATGCACCGCGTCGGAAAAAATACTTATGCTGTTCGCCGCCAGCCCGACGGAGAGTTTCGCGCCGCTCAAAAGCAGGTTAACCCCAAGCCCGAACGCGGCGGCAAAAAACATTTTTTTCAGTCTTTTATCCATTAAATACCCTTAAAATTTATAACTTATATTATGCAAATTTTATATTGAAAATTACACCGTATATCCTAATACCGCGTTTTTCCATTTATAACTTATATTATATAAATTTTCCACTCAAAACACTAACGCATATCATAACGCCTATACCGCGTATTTTCCCGCTTTTTAATTATAACACATATCATATATTGCCGCTTTAAAATACTCGATGTGCCGCAAAGTTCAATTTTTATAACCTATATCATACATATTTCTCACTCAAAACACTAACGCATATCATAACGCCTATAGCGCGTATTTTCCCGCTTTTTCACTATGACATATATTATATATTTCCGTCTTTAAAATACTCGATGTGCGCAAAATTCAATTTTTATAACCTATGTCATACATATTCCACGCCCAAAACACTAACGCATATTATATACTCTATACCGCGTATTTTACCGATTTTTCATTATAACACATATCATATATTGCCGCTTTAAAATACTCGATGTGCGCAAAATTCAATTTTTATAACCTATGTCATATATATTCCACGCCCAAAACACTAACGCATATTATATACTCCATACCGCGTATTTTTACACTTTTTTATTATGATATATATCATATATTTCCGTCTTTAAAATACTCGCGTGCGCGACGCCGTCTATACCGTAAATTTTCACTTCGTCGCCGTATGCCGTCTGCGATATTTTTGAAATTGTCTTTCCGCCCTTTTCGATTTTAAAATACCCCGCTTTGAGGCGGTTAAGAGGTCCCGATTTTTCCAAGGAAACGATCGCTCTTTCCGTCCGTCCGCTCTTGCGTTCGATCATAGCGGCGGCGGCGTTTGTGATTGCGGCGTTCGCCTTTTTCAGGCGCGTAAGCCTATCCCCTATCATTCCGCCCGCCGCCGCGGACGCGGCTCTAAGCGCGGAAACAAGGCGTGTTTTTTTACGCTCCAAGTTATTCAAAATGAAATTTTTTTGACGCGAAAGTTCTCCCAAGACCCACATTTTCAGCGCGTTTTCGTCGTACGCGACATATTCCGCCGCCGCCGTCGGAGTTGGCATTCTGAGATCCGCCGCCATATCGCAAATCGAAAAATCGGTTTCGTGTCCGACTGCGGAAATGACGGGCGTTTTCATACTGGACACGGCGAGGGCGACTTCCTCCGAATAGAACGGCATCAAATCTTCGAGCGAGCCGCCGCCTCTCGCGACGATAACGACGTCGAAGCCGGATTTATCGACGTTTTTCAAGGCGCGCGCGATATCTTCCGCGGCTTTTTCGCCCTGCACACGCACGTCGCAGACGGTGATATTCAGGCTTTGATTTTTTTTCCGCACGGTTTTTATTATGTCGTGAATGACCGCGCCGCTCTTGCTGGTTACGACGCAGATATTTTTTGAAAATCTCGGAACGGGGATTTTTTTATCCTCGTCGAACACGCCCTCCGCCCTGAGTTTGACCTTCAATTCTTCGATTTTTTGATACAAAAGCCCTATGCCGAGCGGTTGGATCGCGTCGACGTTAAAGGACAGCCGCCCGCCCTTGACCCAATAGTCGGGCGAACCTTTGACGACGACCGCCTCGCCGTTTTTTGGCACATAGGTCTTTCGGCATGAAAAGCAGCAGCAATTCATTTGCGAATTTTCGTCTTTGAGCGTAAAATAGGCGTGCGCGCCCGAGAAACTAAGCCCCGAGATTTCGCCCGAAACGGAAATGCCGTGAAGCATCTCCTCCGACTTAAAAATCCGATTTATAATTTCATTCAGTTCCGAAACGGAAAGAACGATTCCGTAATTTTCCAAATTTCCTCCAACATTTTACATTTTTGTATTGCGATTCAACGTCTTGCGCATTAAATATTCCGCATTTTACGCATTAACAATTCCATATTTTGTTATTTTAATTCCGTATTTTGGCACTGCAATTCAACGTCTTACACATTAAATATTCCGCATTTTACGCATTCACAATTCCATATTTTGTTATTTAAATTCCACATTTTGGCACTGCGATTCAACGTCTTACGCATTAAATATTCCGCATTTTACGGATTTGCAATTCCATATTTTCTTATTTAAATTCCGTATTTTGGTATTGCGATTCAACGTCTTGCGCATTAAATATTCCGCATTTTGGCACTGCAATTCAACGTCTTACGCATTAAATATTCCGCATTTTACACACTTGCAATCCCATATTTTGTTATTTTAATTCCGCATTTTGGCACTGCAATTCAACGTCTTGCACATTAAAAACTCAACGTTTTACGCATTAATACTTTGACGTTTTGCACGTTTATATATGAGCATAATTCACAATTCATATTTCTACAAAAGATTATTTTTCTTTTTAAAACTCTCCAAAGTGTTTTTTAACAGCATAGTGATGGTCATCGGACCCACACCCCCCGGAACGGGAGTTATCGCCGCCGCTTTCTCCTTCACATTTTCATAATCGACGTCGCCGCAGAGTTTTCCGTCGACGCGGTTCATTCCCACGTCGATGACGACCGCGCCTTCCTTTATCATATCGGCGGTAACAAAACGCGCCCGCCCGATTGCCGCAACCACAATATCGGCTTTCGACACGGTATTTTTCAAATCTTTCGTCTTGCTGTGGCAAATCGTAACCGTCGCGTTCTCCCTCAGCAACAGCATCGCCATAGGCTTGCCGACCATATTGCTCCGCCCGATAACGACCGCATTTTTCCCCGCGATTTCGATGTTCGCGGACTTCAAAAGTTCGATAACGCCGTTGGGCGTGCAGGAAATAAGGTCCGGATTTCCTTGAAGCAGCAGTCCTTGCTGGTACGCGCTCAACCCGTCGACGTCCTTTTTCACGTCTATAAACGGCAAAATTTCATCCGGATTAAGCCCCTTCGGCAGAGGGAGTTGGACCAAAATCCCGTCTATATTTTCATCGGCGTTCAATTCCGAAACGGTTTCGATCAACGTCGATTTTGAAACGTTCCCGTCGAATTCCTTATGAACGGAAAAAAAACCGACCTCCGCGCAACCCGAAATTTTGTTTTTGACATAAATTTTGCTGGCGGGATCGTCGCCCGCGATGACGACCGCAAGCCCGGGAACTCTGCCCGCCCCGCCCTTCAAAAGGTCGACCTCCGCCTTGATTTCACTTTTAATTTTTTGCGAAACTGCTTTTCCGTCGATGATATGCGGCATAACACCCTCCGTATTTTTTTACATTTTTTGGCTTAACATTTCTTACAAAAACAAACTTTTCAAGATATCGCTTTGCTAATATTTGCCGGAAAAATAATCCTTTCAAGATATCGCTTTGCCAACATTTGTCATAAAAACAATCCTTTCAAGATGCTTTTTTGCTTAATATTTGCCTGAAAAAGGAATATTTCAAAATATTTTTTACTAATATTCTCCATAAAAACAAGCGTTTTTAAGTTGCTTTATATAACTTTTTTATACCTTATATTCCCCTCCGTGGGAGGGGGGTTAGGGGGTGGGGCGACCTTATTTTTTGCCCTTTTTTACCCTCATTTTGCCCCTTATTTGCCCTGAAAATAGGCGTTTTTAAGTTGCTTTATATAACTTTTTATACCTTATATTCCCCTCCGTGGGTGGGGGTTAGGGGGTGGGGCGACCTTATTTTTTGCCCTTTTTCACCTTCATTTTGCTCCTTATTTGCCCTAAAAACAGACGTTTTTTAGGGCTTTTTCGTGCGTTTTTTGCCCTTTTTTACCCTCATTTTGCCCGTTATTTACTCTAAAAACAGACGTTTTTTAAGGCTTTTTTATATGATTTCCCACCGTTTTAAAAACATTTTCTGCTATTATTTCCCATAAAAACAAGTTTTTTAAGTCGCTTTATATAACTTTTTTATACCTTATATTCCCCTCCGTGGGAGGGGGTTAGGGGGTGGGGCGTCCTTATTTTTTACCATTTTTTAGGCTTATTTTGCTATTATTTACCACGAAAATAAGCGTTGTCCGCTCTTTTAAAACGGCTTTTTATACGCTTATTCCGCCTTGGTTTTGCTCTTTAAATAGCCCGACAAAACGCCGTTTACATACGAATAACTTTTGTCCGTCGAAAACTTTTTGACAAGGTTCACCGCTTCGTTTACCGAAACCGCTTCGGGGATATCGGCGCAATTTTCGATCTCGTATACGGCGATTATGATCGCGGTCAGATCGGTTTTGAAAATTCTTTCGATCTTAAAATCAACCGTAAAAGCGGAAATTTCCTCGACTATTCCGCCGCATTTTTCCGCGATTCCCGAATACGCGTTCCTTATGTAATCCTTATCGTCATCCGACAGCGCGCCGTCGATTAGCATAAGTTCGAGTGTTTCCGTATTCACCTCTTTCAAAAACAAATACTCGAATACAAGTTGATATAATATCTCTCTGGCTACCTTTCTGCTCATAAAATTCCCTTTAAAATTTAATACTAAAAACCGCGAAAATTCCGCGCGAAACGCGTCGTTTTTCGGCGTGATATCAAAGCGTTTCAACAAAAATCAAAGCGGCATAATAACGCCGACGACGTTCACATTGACCTTTTCGACCGTATATTTCGTTCTGCGCTCTATCTCTTTTTTGATTCTCGTCTGAATTTCATACGCTATATCGGGGACGTTGTACTCGAAACCCGCATTGACGTTTACATCGATAAAAACCTTGTCGTTTGAAATATAGACCTGAAAATGACCGCCTTCCTTGTCTTGGAGCGGCGCGATTCCATTTACGCCGCCGATCGCGACACTCGCAAACGACGCCAAAATATCCTCCGCTTGATTGCTTTTTTTAACTTTTTTCGCCATACGCTCCCGCCCTTATTTACCGAATCGGCGTTTTTAAAAGCGCGATATCTTTTAAACGCTTCAAGCCGCCGTTTTCTTAAATATTATTTGTGTTTCGGATATTATATCACAAAAAAAGCGATTTTACAAGAAAACTAATATGAAAAATATTATAAAATATAAGAAAATCACGCCGCGCAAACAAAAACAGAATACTATGCGGATAAAATAGAGTACCGTGCAAGCAAAAGAATACTATGCGGATAAAGCGGATAAAATAGAATACTATGCAAAATAAAATAGAACGTTACGCGGCGCGAAACGTTCTAAAAAGGGCGTTTTATGTAATACTATGAGTATAATTTTATGATTTATGTAATACTATGAGTGCAGTTTTATTTTAATTTGCGTAATACTATGGGTGTAGTTTTGATATTGTTGTAATACTATGAGTATAATTTTTCCGTTTTAACCTTTACTTTTTGCAATCTCGACCTTTTTTTATTTCTCAACCATTAACTCTTTTTTCAATCCTTACTTTTTATAATCACAACCATTTTTATTTCTCAACCTTCATTCTTTGCGGCATAAACGCACCTTTTTTAAAAAATCGGTCGCCCCACCCCTTAATCCCCTCCCACGGAGGGGAATTTTTGATATCCCGCTCAACTCTCCTTTTTAATCCTTGCTCTTTATGATTTCGACTTCTTTATACGATTTCATTTTTTCAATTCTTGCTCTTTACGGTATCAATTTTTTTCTTCTTAATTACCATTTGCAATTTCAACTTTTTTAACGCCCGCTATTTACAACGCGCGAATTTTTATAATCCCAAATCCCTGCAAAGTTCCTCCAAACTTTTGTCGGGCTTGATCGCCGCAAGGTTTGTAAAATCACGCATACCTTGCGCGTCATCCGCTTTGTGTTCGTATGTACGGTCTTTTTCCGTTTCGGTATATGTAATAAAATTCCCCGCGCCGTTTGCACCGTCCGCTTTACGTTCGTTCACCGTCGCATATTCCGAACCCGCCGCCGTGAAATTCCGCATACCGTTTATACCGCCGTTCTCTTTGCGTTCAACCGCCGCATATTCCGAACCCGCCGCCGTGAAATTCCGCATACCGTTTGCACCGCCGCTCTCTTTGCGTTCGACCGCCGCGTATTCCGAACCCGCCGCCGTGAAATTCCGCATACCGTTTACACCGCCGCTCTCTTTGCGTTCGACCGCCGCGCATTCCGAACCGCCGGACGAAAACTCGCGTCCGCCGAAAACGCCCCCGAAACTCTTTTCCCTTCCGTCGCGTACGTAATCGGGATCAAAACCGTCCTCCGCGTCCCCGTCGATAATATCCTCCAATTCGTCTATAAGGTCGGCGGAAAACTCCCCTCCGAATTCTTTTTTTATCCGCTTGATCAGTTCGCCGTAGTCCTCTTTCCCGTCGCCGCCGCAATCGAAAAGCCGTTTCGTTTCGCTCTTATACTGCGACATAATTTCGTCGTTCACGGACGGCGCGGATTTTTCCGTCGCGATCCCGAAATCATGCCTCAATATCTCGCGTATTTCCGTCTCGACCTTGATATAATACGCCTCGCCGAGTTTATAATCGCCGCTTCCGCACTCCGCGCCGCTCTCGAAATAGTTCGTCCACTTCGCCTGCAAAAGCCTGAGCCGCTGCCCCTCCAAAGCGTATTTTAATTTTGCCGCCGACATAATCTCCTTTGATTTTTCATTCGCGGCGATAAGGGCGTTTTTTACGTCGTCTTCGCGGCGGCGCATATCCCTGATTTGAGAGGCAAGCCTGATATTCTGCCCCTTTAATTCGTTGATTCTCAATCTTTGTTCTTTTAGTTTATCTTCGAGATAGGCATTGTTTTTCGCGATATACTCGTCCACCTCCGCGGCGTCATACCCCTTTTTAACTACGGAAAATCCCGCCATAAATTTACACGCTCCTTTTTTTAGGATAATTATTTTGTTTTAGAATACTATTTTATACCGCGAACGCCTCCCCCGTCAACCGCGAAAAATGCCGATATCATAGCGAAAATGCCGATATCTCGGCGAAACATAAGAAACGGCGGTTAGCGGACGGCTGACAGTGATTAGTTGAAAGTGTTTTATTAGCGGTTAGCGGACAATAGTTATCGGTTAACGAAAGTGGTTTATTAGCGGTTAGCGGACAATAATTAGGGTTAGCGAAAGTGTTTTATTAGCGGTTAGCGGACAATAGTTAGGATTAACGAAAGCGGTTTATCGGCGGTTCACCGCTTAACTAATTATCTTCACCGACCGCCGACCGCTATTCCGTCATCAAACTATCTCCGCTCTCACCTTTATCTTTTTTGATATGCGGTTCAAATAATCGCTCCCGGCGGCTTCCTCCCATTTTCTTCCGAAACGCTGAAAAAATTTGTCGTTTAAGGCGAGAACGTCCGCGCCGTATTCCGCGCTTTTTTCGATAAACGCCGAAATGTCCCGTTCGATTTTTTGTTCCGCGGCGGCTATTTCCTCCTTTGTCAGAGTGATCCGGCTCGCTCCGCCGTTCGGTCCGAACGCGTCTTTTCCGGCGTTTATTACGCTTTCTTTTTCGGAAACCGACGCTTCCAAAAAAACCTTTATTTCCGCGGTATAGAGCATATCGCTTATGTTATATTTTTCATGCAATTTTTTCCTGTCCGTTATAAACGACGCGCGCCCTCTTCCGAAGTCTGTTCCGAAAGTTCCGCGCGCCCTTCCGCGCGACAAAAGCCCCATAGCGAAGGTCTCGTCCGCGTCCGTTTCAAATAAAAATTTATCGCGTTTAAATACCGCCGCGGACGAAATTTCATAGTATTCCTTTTTTTCCTTGTCGTCTTCGCTCCCCGCGCTTTCCGCGTCTTGACCGCCCGCGGTTTTCTTTAAGACGGGCATAGACGACGCGCCGCTCCTCGAAAAACAATCGGCGTAAAAGTCCTTTACGGTCTTTGTGTCGTACGGTTTGCTCTGCTTATCGGACAGCATATCGTGCAATAGGAGCATACTGCCCGTATTGATCGGCGACTTGATTTTCATTATCTCTTTCGCGGAAATTTCGCCGTATAAAAGCGCGGCGTCCCAAGCCGCGTCCGTCTCGTTCATTATGAAATTCAACGCGTCCAAAACTCCCCTTTCCGCCGCCTCCGCTCCGAAAATCACGACGTAGCAAAGCGCGAACGAAAGCGTTTTTCCCGTCTTGATATTCAGCCTTTTCGCCGCTTCGCCGAGTGTAATTCCGCGCGCCGAAACCGTCAGAGCCTCACCCGCTTCGGGCGACGAATCGGAAACTTGTTTGGCAAGATATGTCTGGATCGTAAGTTCGTATCCGTCCTCTGAAAAATCCACGCCCATACCGATGACCAAGGCGCGTTTGTTCAAATCGACGTTCTTTATATTCGCGCTCAAAACGACGAAAAGCGACAGCAAAATAAAGAGTATTATACCTTTTTTTTTGACTAAATTTTTCATATTAAATCTCCGGTTTTCATCTCCGTTCTTTTTGGTTTTTTAGTTCGCATAACGTGAAAATTCTTAAAATCTTTCACACCGGAATTCCCTGTTTTTAAGCCTTAAATTTTTCCGCGCTTCGCAATTTTATATACCTTAAAACCTTTGTTTTTCATACGGAATTCCCGATTTTCATCTCCGTTCTTTTTGTTTTTTTTATCAATTTTATATGCCGCCAAAACGCTTACCGGAACCAAAATTTCCGCGGTAAGCATAAAATAACGCACCGCTCCCGTCGTAAATTCATACAACGCGCGCGCATTCTTAAATACAAAAACACACATAAAAACCGCAAACGCCGCCGCTATAGCCGCACCAAGCCGCCTCTCCCGCAAAAAATGCGACGAAACCTCCGTCGCCGCAAGCAGCGTCAAAGAAAGATTGACCGCCGCCATAATAAACCAAACGCCGAGCGACAACGCGTCCGCCTTGCCGATAAGCACGTTCCCGACGTTGAACGCGCCCAAGTTGACGATGAGATTGTCCGCCGCCGCCGCGCCGCTTTTAAAAATCGCGTTCAAAAATACGTAATGCCCGACGACCGTCAAAACCGCCGACGCGGCAAATATGAACGGCAATTTAGATTTTTTTTCGGATTCTTTAAATGTGAAAACTATAAGAGGCAAAAAATCACCCGTGAACATATAAAATTTGTCGAACGTATAAAAAAATTCCGACGCGTCCGACCGGAAAAGCGGAAAATTATATCGGAAATCAACCTCCGATTCGGCGGTTATCAGGTTCAAAACCAAGCAAATCACCGTGAAAACGATAAAAATTTCACCAAGACGCGCCAAAACACCGCTCCCCTTGACGGCGATATACCCCGTCAGCCCGCAAATCGACGCTATTATAAAGAGCAGATACGACTCCTCGAATAGATTATCGGCAACGCAAAAAGCCGCCTCGCCCGCCATCACCGCAAATTTGACCGCGAAAAAAACGAAAAGTATAAGCATAATCCCGGACTTGAAATTTTTCGGCAGACTCTCTATCGCGCGCGTCTTTACGATGTGAAAAACTAAGGCAAGCAGCGCGAGATCGAATATAAGATACGAGAGGATCAACAAAAGATTGTCGTTTTGTATACCCTCCGTTATATACGCGGGCAAAAAAGCGATTTTGAAAACCACGCCCGCAAAAAATATCAATACGGCGAATTGCCTGCGATAGACGACGTTCATTTTTTTCTCCTTATTGTGCAGACTTTATTAGAGGGAATTTTCGCATAACGAACTATCGGTTTTTAGAAGTTTTTTCCACGGTACTATACCGCGTTTTTTGTTATACTTTATAAGTGTTTTTTATTCGTTTTGATAACGCTTTTTTCGCGGTACTGTACCGCGTTTTTTGTTATATTTTTACCGATCTCTTTTAGTGTATTTTCAAAGCGGCCGCCCACTCCTACCCCCCCCAACACGGAGGGGAATTTTCGGATAACTAAACACTAATAACGGGCAACCGATCACTAACCGCTAACCGCACAGATCGATATCCCCTCATTTTTGTCTTCTTCTATTGATATTCGGAATTGACCGCGGACGTTCTTTCATTCCCAAAAGTCCGCGCTTGTCGATCGAGTCCTTTATATCCTCCGCTATATACGGCGCGAACGGCGCGAGATAGGGCGCGTCGTAGCCGTTGTACGTAAGCATATACGCCGCTATCGCGATCGAACATAAAATCAATCCGAAAAAGCCGAAAAGCGACGACGCCAAAACCAGCGCGAGACGAAAAAGACTAAACGAAGCGATTTCGTCGGGAATACAATATATTCCGATATTCGACATCGCCGCGATCAAAACCGTCGGCGAACTTATAAGCCCCGCCTTGACCGCCGTATCGCCCAAAATGATCGCGCCGATTAAGGACAGCGACATTCCGACATACCGCGGCATCCGCACCCCCGCCTCGTTCAAAATCTCGAATAGCAAAAGTACGAAAATCATCTCGATCTCCGCCGTAAAGGGCAATTCGCGGACGGACGTTATTATCGAAATCAGAAAATTCACGGGCAGCAGTTGATAGTGCCGCGTCAAAACCGCAACGTAAAAACCCGGCAGCAGCATCGCCAAAACTTCGCCGAAAATCCTGACGAGTCGGATAAAAAAAGACCTTACGTCGTTTTTGTAATAGTCCGCGCTGTCCTGCAAGTCCTCCAAAAGTATGAACGGAATCGTCAAAACAATGGGCGAACCGTCCGAAATCACCGCCACCCTGCCCTCCAAAAGTTTCGCCGCGACGATATCGGGCTTTTCGCTGACGCCGATTTGCTTCAACATACTGTATTTTCTTTCCTTCAAAAACTCCGCCAAATACGATGAGTCGATTATGCCGTCGACGTCGATATTTTCTAACCGCCGCTTGATTTTTTCGACGATTTTCGGGTCGGCGATGCCCGAAATGTGGGCGACGGCGACGGTCGTGTTTGTATAGCGTCCGATCTTTAAGGTCTCTATGACGAATTTTTCGGTTTTAAGCCGCTTCCTGAGGAGGACGGTGTTGACCTTGAAATCCTCCGTAAAGCCCTCGCGCGGTCCCTTCAAAACCGTGGACGTCGGCGGCTCGGAAATCGCCCGCGCGGGCTGGTTTTTTATCGCGAAAAGATAAAATTCATCGGCATTTTCAATGAAAAGCGCGGCCTCTCCCCCGGCGATACGCCCGACCAGCGCGCCGAAATCGGTCTCGGCGGCGGCGGTTTCCGCGGATGTGATTATGCTTTTTAGCGATTCGGCATAGTTTTTTGAGGCTTTTTCGGCGGCGGCTTTTTCTTTTCCGGCATTATTAAATACGTTTTGTTCCGTGTTTTCGTTTTCTTGTTTTGTATTTATATTTTCCCGTTCGGCATTCTTGAATTGCGTTTGTTCGGTATTATTGAATACGTTTTGTTCCGTGTTTTTGTTTTCTTGTTTGGCATTATTGAATTGCATCCGTTCGGCGGTTTCGTTTTCTTGTTTGGCATTATTGAATTGCATCCGTTCGGCGGTTTCGTTTTCTTTTTCGGTATCATTGAATACGCTTTCTTCCGTGTTTTTGTTTTCTATGTTCCCGAATTGTTCTTTTTTTGTGTTTTTGCTTTCTTTTTCGGTATTATTAAATTGCGTCCGTTCGGCGGTTTCGTTTTCTTGTTTGGTATTATTAAATTGCGTCCGTCCGGCGGTTTCGTTTTCTTGTTTGGTATTATTGAATTGTGTCCATTCGGCGGTTTCGTTTTCTTTTTCGGTATCATTGAATACGCTTTCTTCCGTGTTTTTGTTTTCGTTTTTCGTGTTGATATTTTCTTTTTCCGCGTTTCCGTTTCCTTGTTCGGCATTTTCAAACCGGATTTTCATCAACCGATTGATAATGTTCAACTCGACGCTCGTTTTGTCGACCAACCCGTCGATAAAGCATACCGCCGCCGAAACGCCGCCCGTATAAAATTCCCTAAAAGTCAAATCCTCCGAATTATGAAAGGCGGTTTTTAATTCCTTTTTTAAACCGTTCAAATCTACGCGCATAAATATCCCCCGCAAAAATATTGACATAACATCCCCGTTACACTTTAAAATCCGGCTTGCCGCACTTGAAACCGCGCGGTGTAAAGTTAAAAACGAGTAATTATTCCTTTTAATAGTATCGGTTCGTCCCTTTTTTTTATTCACTCGATATGCAAATATTTTCCGATTGCTATCTAATCGCTATCTAATCAAAAATCTATCCCAATCGCTTTCAAGTACGCCCGCTTAATAGTATCGGTTCGTCCCTTTTTTTATTCACCAGATATGCAAATATTTTCCGATTGCTATCTAATCGAAAATCTATCCCAATCGCTTTCAAGTACGCCCGCTCTGCTTTCGGGCGAATTCCTCGCGCCCTCTTGAAACCGCACTTCAAGCAACGCCGCGTATAAAACGTTCGGATCGCGTTCTTTTTCAAAAACGCAATACCTGTGCCTCCCGTTTCCCGGTCCCGCAACGTCGTCAAAAAAGATTTCGTTCAGATTGTTTTGCCGCTGTATGCGGTAGTTAAGTTCTGTCATAATGTTACCTTCCTTTTTAGATTTTTTTGTATACAAAAAGGACAACCCCCTTTCGGAGTTGCCCTCTGTGCTTCTTTTATTAAGTTTTATACCGATTTACGCCGCTCCGTACGGAGTTTTGCAGACGTCTGCAAAATATTATTCGTTTTCGTAATTGTCGTAAAGAATCTCGTCGTATATGCGTTGTGCTTTATCGCCGTATGGTGTCGGATAATATTCGTCATCCAAACATTTTGAACTTGTTAAAAAAAAGTTTAATTCTGACAATATTTCATCAATATCATTTTTATCAAACAATTCTTGAAAGTTTTCTATTTCTTTCTCTAAAAAAGCCTTGTTTTCGTCCGATATTATCATTTCTATTCCCTCTTTTTAGTCTTTCTTGGATTAGTTTGTATTAAATACCCTGTATCAGGATTTATACTTACAAAGCACTTTGTCCCTTTATACATTATGCTTTTTTCGCCCTTATGATTAATCTCTTCTTTTTTAAATTCCCCATTAAGAATACACTCTTTCACATTGTCCAGCGTTACGCCCGTACGTTTGTCTTTTTCTGATGTCCCCGCCGGCGTTTGTCCGATTAAGCGGTCTATGAAGTGATTAACAAAGCCTTTCACTTCTAAATCGTCTTTTGTCTTTAATCCGACAAGTTCCTTTTCTATCCGCATCCCGACTTTTTCGTATTCGTCAAAGTTTATATCATCGGGTATGTCGGGAGGTTCTTTACCCAACGCCTTTTTATATCCCGTCAATCTGTAAAACTTATTACTATCATTATACTTCATTTTGCGGAATTCGTCAAGCGTTACGGGCATTTTTTTACCC
>JAISNN010000086.1 GCA_031276195.1 Clostridiales bacterium | reverse complement strand
TTCCGCTTTTTACCACCTTTACCGACTTGCAATTTTTACATTCTAACATAATAGCACCTCAGAGAACTTATTTTATACTATTATATCATAAATATATCCATTTGTCAACACTCTCAATAATAAATATGACGAGGCAAAACGCCGCGTCATTTGCCGTGTAATCATCATAAACTATGCAAAATTGATTGAAAATTTTTTAAAACGGGTACGGGGGAAAACTTCATAGAAAAAAGTTTTCCCCCGTATCATCTAAATAAAATAATTCCATTCTTTCTTAAACTCGCCTACCTATCAAACTCACCATTTCGATATAATCTTTTTTATGCCGTCAAGGACGGTTGCTTTTTCGATTTCCTCCGCGGCGACCGCGCCGCAAGAATCGACCGTTTCGCCGTCTTTTTTGACGATTATTTTCCCGACGGTCTGCCCTTTTTTGATCTTTGCTCTGACCTCGTCCGGCAGTTCGTATTCGATGCTGAACCGCGTTCCGCCTCCTTTTTTATTCAGCGCGAATATATCCCTTTCGGGTACGATATGCAAAACGCCGCTTTTACCGCCCTTGACCTTGACGGTGTTTGGGATTTCCGCGTCTTTTCCGACGAGTTTTTTATTTTCGTAACTTGCGAAGGCGTAATTAAAGAGTTTTTTCGCGTCGTCAAATCTCTTCACGCTCGTTTCCGCGCCCATAACGACGGCGACGACTCTCATATTTCCTCCTACCGCCGACGCGGACAAGCAATACATCGACTCGTTCGTGAAGCCCGTCTTGCCCGAATCGCACCCTTTATAGAATCTGACAAGTTTATTAGTATTCGTCATTTCGGTTTTTCTGCCGTCCGGGTGGACGTAATCCTCCGTCCAAATTCCCGTAAAGCGGAAATAATCCTTATGTTTCAAGAGTTCCGCGTACATTTTCGCGACGTCGCGCGCGGTGCTGTATTGCCCTTCTTTCGGCAGGCCGGTACAGTTTGTGAATACGGTATTTTCCATACCCAATTCCTTTGCGCGTTCGTTCATTTTCGCGACGAAAAGTTCTTCGCTGCCGGCGACCGCCTCCGCCATCGCCACGCTTGCGTCGTTCGCCGAACAGACGGTGATCGCTTTCAAAAGGTTTTCGGCTTTATGAACGCTGTTCGCGTCGAGAAACACCTGCGAACCGCCCATTCCCGCGGCGGTATCGCTGACTTGAATGTCGCCGCCGAGTGAGATTTCGCCCCTGTCGACCGCCTCGAAACTGAGGAGAAGCGTCATAATTTTCACCATACTTGCGATTGTCAATTTTTTGTCGGAATTTCTTTCAAAAAGTTCCGTCCCCGTATTGAAATCGACCAAATATACGGACTTCGACGCAAAGTCCGAGATATCCGCGTCTTTTTTAGCGGAAGCGGAATTCGCGTTTGCATTCGCGCTTATCGCGTTTGCGGCGGAATTTATACATCCTCTCGCGCTTATTGTACTTTCGTTTATCGCGGAATTTATATCCTTTTTTGCGCTTGTTATATTTTTATTTGCCGCGTAATTTATACCCTCTATCACGCTTATTGCAGTTTCTCTTAATGCGGAATTTTCGTTCGCTTTCGACAGAATTTCTCTTTCTCTCAACGCGGATTCCGCAAGGCTTTTTCTCCTTTTCGCATTCGTCGCGCTTTCCTTTATCGCGTAATTTGCACCCTCTCTCACGCTTATTGCACTTTCATTTAATTCGGTTTTTTCACCCGTTTTCGCGTCCGCTGCGCTTTCATTTATTTTCGCGGACGTGAACGTTTCTCGAAGCGGTTTCACGTCGATTTTTCGCGGCGCATAATGTGCCGCGTTCACTCCCCCGATCGGCGAATATCCTATTTTCGCGCCCTCAAACCGCGCCGCCATTTTTTCGGCGCGCAAAACACCCGAAAAAACGTTCGCACAAAACAGCGAAAACATCGCCGTCAACAAAAATAAAAATATAAAGTTTTTACTTTTTTTCATTTTCTCACCTCTTTTAACTTTTCGATTCGTCGTTTTTAGTTTGAGATTAAAAAATGAAAATATACCGCCTTATAAAATTCCGGTAAAATTTTTGATTGTATAAAATTAGCCGCCGCATTGATGAATAAAAAAATAACGCCGCTAATCACCGACCGCTAACACAACCTCCGCCGACCGCTAATCACTGCACACTAAATACACCGCCGACCGCTAACACAACCTCCGCCGACCGCTCATTACCGACCGCTAAATACAACCTCCGCTAACCACCGACCGCCGGCCTCTAACCGCTAACCTCCGACCGCACGCGTCCAAACTACAAAACGATAAGAAACGCCGCGATATCGACGACCAAAACGGGAATCAAAAAGAAAAGGCTTTCCTTTGCCGCCAAGTGATAACACGGCTTGATCATTCCCGCCCCGTGGTTTTTGCGTCCTCCCGAATGCCCGACGCAGACCAAGAGATAGGCGGACAGCGCGGCGATAAGGATTAGGTTTACGGGCAGGTGGATGAGGATAGCGTTCACGAACCCGCCGAAGCCGTATACCGCCGTCATTGCCGCCATACCCGACCCGAGTTTAAACGCGGCGAAAAACACGGTTATGAAGCCCGCGGCGGAGCAATACAAATTGATTACGGCGAGATAGACGAGTGCAAAATACGCGATATGCAAAAAGAAATTGTCAAAAAATCTCACTCCCGCCCCGAAACTCTTAAAGAGGTACAATCCGCTCAAAAATCTTTCCGAATTCGCCGCTCCCGACGCGACGCCGACGAACATAACGACCGCCAGCGCGATCCAAAGTTTTGTCAGTGTTTTTTTGTTTTTCGCATAAAAAAACACGAAAAACATCGCGGTATCCGCCTTTATTTTTTCAAAAAATTTTTTCATAAACTCCCCCGTTTTTTTAATTCCGTATTTAGTTTTTCGCTTTCGCATTTCGCTTTTTGAATTTTATATTTCACTTTTCACGCTTAAATTTTTTGAATTTCGGATCTCATTTTTCTTGAATTTATTTTTCCGTTTTTTTGAAACCGCTGTATATCGGGAAAGAATTTCTCTGCATAAATAATTTTATGTCGAAAAAACCCGCATAATAACCAAAAGAAAAAAACTTACGCAAAACCGCAATATAAACGCAAAAATTTCCCTCTCGTTAAGAGGGGTGTAGGGGTGGGGCGTCCGTTTTATAGTGGTCAGTGATTAGTGATCAGTGGTCAGTGGCGGCGATTATTAACGTTTAGCGGTTCTCTTCCTTACATTCCCCTCCGTGGGAGGGGATCAAAGGGGTGGGGCGTCCTCATATTCCCCTCTCGTTAAGAGGGGATAAGGAAGCGGAGATTAAAGGGAACGAATTTTGAATAGGCGTCCGAATATCCGATCATCGACATACCGAAAAACCGTAAAATTTTTTACGATTTAAAAATTTTGTTGATAAAATAAAAAATATGTGATATAATATAAATATAAAAATAAAAAAACTCCTGCGTTGTTCGTTACGCGGTATTCATTTAAACCCACAATAAATGAAAGGGAATGCGGGTCTATCCGACGCGGCGCATGCCGGCTCCTGAAATAACGGTTAATCGGCGTTCAGACATTTTCTCCGAACGCCCTGCCGGAAGCCGAAGCGTCATAGCAGCACAACCATCCTGCTTAACGGCGGGTTACTAATGTATCGCGGACGGCAAATGCGGGATTTTTTTATGCCCAAAAATACGAATTTCAACCAAAAACAAAAAAATAAACGGAAAAAATAAAAAAACAAACCTAATAAAACAAACCTAATAAAAACGTGGGTTCTAAATTTGTGTGATAAAAAGTCATACCGTTCAAGCAAAATCATCACACAAACTTAGAACTATCATAAAAACAAAAAATATCGCGGAATAAAAAAAACTCCTCTCAATAAAATACGGAGAAGAGTTTTTCTTAGTTTTTCTTAGTTTTTTTTGACTATCTTTAACTTTTTAGATTTTCAATTAATATTTAGGATGCACTGATACTGATTGCCGTTAGAAAATGACAATCTTTCGCTTTTTCCCTTTATCCTTTCGCCGCTCTTTTGGCTCTGCCGCTTATCGCTTTTTCCCTTTATCCTTTCGCCGCTCTTTTGGCTTTGCCGCTTATCGTTTTTTCCCTTTATCCTTTCGCCGCTCTTTTGGCTTTGCGGCTTGCCGCGATGATATAATAGATCAAAAATCCGACCGCGATCACTCCCGCCGCTTCCCCCGCGTTGATCAATATCACCGTAACGAGGTTCGCGTACGCTTTCGAGTCCGCGACCGCCGCTTCGTAATTGAACGCGTCCTCTCCCGTCATCACCGCTTTAATTTTGTAGTCCCTATACTTATTCGCTTCAAAAATAAGTTGTCCTTCCTCTCCTTCCGTGATCTCTCCGTCGTCCAAAACAAACTTCACGCCGTATCCCGCGGCATTGAATATGATCAATTTGTCCTCCGTACGCTTCGTCACAAAACCGATCTTCGCTTTCTCCACCGTGATCTTCCCCGTACTCGTCCCGGCATTCGTCAAAACGTAGTTCCTCAACGCCGTCTCTCCCTCCTCCGTTATGCCGTAATACACAGTATACGTATCCGCAAAAATCACGTCTCCAAACGCCTCCGCCGTCCCGCGGTATGCGATTATCCCGGCGTCCGCGCGTAATATGCTTTTGATTTCGAGATATTCGTTGAAGTCTACGCCGTCGTTCATTCCCGTTTCGACGCGAACCGTCAAAATCCCAGAATGCTCCTCTCCGTCGTAGCGGACGTTCGCGCTCTCCGTAACGAGCGAAACCGCTCTCGGAACCACCCTAAGCGAGACCGCGATATCTGCCGCCGCATAGTTTTTCGCCCATTCTCCCGTCGGGCTGAACCGTCCCGTAACCGTATATTCTCCGACGGGATACTCTCCTCTCCCGACCGCTTCCGACAACGCCGCGAAAGAAATACCGCCCGAAACTCTGTCCCGCACTCCCTCTTGTCTCTCGACGCCGTCCGCGAAAACGTTCGGAACAAAGACCTCTCCGTACTCCGCCTCGACCGCGTCCGTCTCCGTCAAAACTTTCTTGTATATCTCCGCCGTCGCGGACAGCGCCGCGTAATTGTACGACGAAACGACCGTATAAAACGCGGAATATTTAAACGAGGACAGCAGATCAAACCTCGCGTTCACGGTCTTTTGTCCCGCGTCCGCGTCCTTAAACGCTATCGCCGTCAGCGTACAATCACTCCCTTCGGCAAGTTCCGGCAGTTCCGTATCCGTATAGTGTACGACCAATCCTTCGTAGGTCAAGCGGTAGCCTTTGATCTCCGCCGTCCCGTCGTATTCCTTTGAATCCACCGTCAACGCCGCTCCGAGCGTTCTCTTTGTCATGGCGGCTTTGGCTTCGTAGTCCGCGTTGTTCACCGCGTAATTATTGGTCTTTTCGTTTTCCGCAATGCTCAAAGTCAGCCGAACCGTCATATTATTTGACAGCGCGGTAAATTCCTCGTACTTTGTCGAAACCGTATAATCCTCGCCGGGAACAAAACTCTCTCCCGCGGCGAAACCCGTAAACGTTACTTCCCCCTCCGCGTCTCTCGTCCCGTCGTAGACTTTCGTTGCGGTATTGATTTTCGGCTGCGCCCGGAGCGACGCTTTTGAGATTACGCCCTTTTCCGCCGACTCCGCGCTCAGGTTTGCAATCTGAAAATTCGTATGCAAATCGGAGTTCGCCTTGACCGAAATCGTAACCCCGATCGTCCTCTCCCCCGCGTCCTTCGACGAATAAGCCGCGGACGTTACCGTATACTGTCCGTTCGGCTGGGATGCGCCGCTCCCGGTAAAATACCCTTCGAATGTGATCGTATATCCTTCTGGGGCGGCCGCCGCCGCGCCGTCGTACACCTTTCCGTTCCCGGCGGGCGCGACCGAAAAACTTGCCGCCGCCTTATTGATTTTGACATCTCCCGAGACCGCGACGAGTTGCGGAACGTTGAAATTCTTAGACAAATCCGCGCCTTCATTCACCGAAATCGACACCGAAACCGTTCTGCTTCCCGCGTCCTTTGACGAATACGCCGCCGATGAAACGGTATATTGTCCGTTCGGCTGCGCGGGCTCGCCGTCCGTATCGACGTACCCGTTGAAAGTCAGCGTATATTTCCCCTCCGCGCTATTCGTCCCGTCGTATGTCTTGTCCTCCGCCGCAACGCCGAACGAAACGTTTTTCTTGCTTATCGACACGTTGCCCGACGAAACCGTCAAATTCGCGAACGAAAAATTCTTTTCCGTATACGTCCCGGGTACGGGCGAAAGCGTTACCGATATAGTCCGCGTCCCGACGTCCTTTGACGAATACGCCGCCGAATTAACGTTGAAAGCCCCCTCGGGAACCTTACTCTCGCTTTGACCGCTCGCTAAAAAATATCCGCTCAAAGCCAACGTATATTTCCCCGCCGCGTTATTCGTTCCGTCATAGGTTTTGCCCTGCCCGGAAACCGTAACCGACGCGGCCGCCTTATTGACGGTAAAATCCGCGCTCTTCGTCCAAACGACCGTACCGCCCGAACCCGTCGCCGAAACGTTCGCTCCGCGGTACATAGCCGCCGTGTAATTGTAATTTCCGGCGAATTTCGGCTTTTCCGTCTCGTCGTAAACCGTCCCGCTTATCCCCGTATACCGATGAACCAAAACCAAATTCCCCGCGATCCCCTCCGCGCTCACCTTATCCGGACCGCTCAAACCGCTGTTATACGTATACGTATCGATGGAAATATTCGGAATCACCCTCATATGCGCCGTCAAAGAAATCGCCGTCGAAGTGTTGTAAAAAGCATATTTCAACTTCGGCTTCGCCCCCCAAGCGTCGATAACCTCCCCTACGCCCACCGTCCATTTCAAAAAATAGTACCCGCTGTTCGCCGCCGCCGTAACGTCCAACTCCGCAGCCTCCGTCCCCGATATCACCGCCGCGTTAACGTTCATACTCGCTATACTTGACGCCGTAACACTGCCGCCGTTTTGAGCGTTAATAGATATTTCGGGGGTTTTATATGTAAAGTCGATTTGAATATCTTCTACCGAGGCGGCGAGATAAACCGTACTATTCCACGCCCAAGCCCATGTAAACACCACGACGTTAAAAAAGTCCACATCTATTAACTCTTCAAAATTTACGATCTCGACCGACTGTTCAACTTTTCTGCCGACCAAATCCGACTGCGGCAACTGCTTTGCGTTAGTCCTTTCTTTAATACTAAACAAGTCCTCATCGCCGCCCCCCTCTTTCGAAAAATAGCCGTTCACTTGGTGGGTAAATTCACCTTCTTTGCCGCTGAAATTGCTATAACTCGTATAATAAAGAGTTACTTTCAACGCGGCGACCCTGCCGTTATTTAGCGCCGTCTGCAATTCCGCGCTCAACGCTAATGTTACCCTAACCTCGGCTAGTATAGTCAGAGCGTTGCCGTTTGTCGACGTTATACTTTTCTGTCCCGTTCTATTGCTTCCGTTTTCCGCAAGCGTCGTCGGGTTTATGCTCGCGTATGTCGATTGATTGAACGACGGATTCGCGCGGTATGTGTCGACCAAACCGCTTATCGGATCGGGAACATAATTATTACGATATTCCGCCTCCGCCGCTTCTCCCGAAACGCCTCCGCCCGCGTCGCCTCCGCCGCCTATGTCGATCGCCGCGGAATTCTCAGCCGCGCCGCCCGCCGTTCCGAACTTCAAAACGGACAAAAGCGAAGCGGACAACGCGCAAAAGACAAAAAATACGCATATAAAAGGAACATACAAAAGTTTAGATTTTTTCCCGCTTTTTTTCATAAAATCAATCTCCTTTTTTTTAAAAAAAGTACCGCCCTATCGGATGACCTTCTTTTGTAAATACGCGCCCGCTTTCACGGTATGAACGCAAGTTGCGAGAAATATAGGAGTGTTCGGCGGGTTTGCATTTGTAAATTAAAAAATACCCGTTCGTTAAAAAGTATGCCTTTTAGAAATTCCGCATTTGTAATTTAAAACTATTTGTTTTTTAAAAAAATATCTCTTTTAAAAATTCCGCTTTTGCAATTTAAAACTATCCGCTTTTTAAAAAAATACCTCTTTTAAAAATTCCGCTTTTGTAAATTAAAAATAATCGTTTTTTTTACCTTTAAATTCTATATCTATTATATATCCGTTTCCCCCCGTTGTCAATATGCTTTTTAAAAAAACTTTAAAAAAATATGCTTAAAAATTAGAAAAAATCCCCATAATGCCTTTCCGTTTGTTTACAATACATAAAAAAAGGCATTCTATCAACATAAAATGCCCCTCATATTCATAAATAAACTCTAACCCCGTATCGATAAATAATTCGGAATCCTATATAATCCAAAAACCCCGCGCGCTTACAAACAAATTCTATCCCGTATTCGATAAATAAACAAGCGTTCTAATAATCCAAAATGCCGTACATTCCGCACACGAACTTACTGACTCTTTATCCATTCGAGTAAATCCTCATATCTCATACTGCCATCGGCAAGGCTTAACCCTATACGGACAATTTCCTCTTGTGGAACGTGAATAGGCGTTCCGTTTACTTCCAAAAATGAAAGCATAACGTACATTCCTATGCGTTTATTCCCGTCCACAAACGCATGATTTGCGATCAAACCGTATCCGAGACGCGCCGCTTTTTCATATTTTGTCGGGTATAACTCTTTGCCGTCGAATGTTTGATACGCGCTTTCAAGCGCGGAATCAAGCAGATTCACGTCCCGCACACCGACCGCGCCGCCCGTTTCCCGCATTATCAACCGATACAAAAGCAACACCTTATTTTTGTCGAATTTTATCATTTTGCAAGTTCCTCGAACGCGGCGCGGTATCTTTCGAGTACGCGCCTTGCCGCAACGTCGATTTTTTCGTCGTCGGTCAAATCGACAATCGCATTTTGGCTCAAATCCAAAAGCATATATTTAGGGCGGTTATTCTTGAATATTACCGCGCTTCCGTTTTTTTCCGCCAGCCTCGCCGCCTTTGAAAAGTTTTGATTCGCTTCCGTTACGGTCAATATTTGATTGGTGCTTATGATCATATTTTCACCTCGCTTATATTATATACAAAGTCAAATAAAAAATCAACCTATTTTTATACCTATTTTATAAACGCAAATAAGTTTACGCCGTATATTTTCAAACCGTATATTCCGCACGCAAATTTATATAACGACTCGTCCTTTTGCCGGTATATTTCCGACTTTTCATATTTCAGACCATCCGAAATTCGCCGAACGCGTCCTTGTTTTTAATAGCAAAAAAGGCATTCTATCAACATAAAATGCCCCTCATACTTATAAATAAACTCTAACCCGTATTCGATAAATAATTCGGAATCCTATATAATCCAAAACACCCCGCGCGCTTACAAACAAACTTTAATCCCGTATTCGATAAATAAACAAGCGTTCTAATAATCCAAAATGCCGTACATTCCGCACACGAATTTATATAACGCCTCGTCCTTTTGCCGGTATATTTCCGACTTTTCATATTTCAGGCTGTCCGAAATACGCCGAACGTGTCCTTGTTTCCGATCGGTATAAAATTCGGTCAAAATCTTTTTTTCGTGCGCGTTCAATTTATTCAGCCCGTCCTCTATTTTCCAAACCAATTTTTTGTTTACGCAAACCAGCATTTCAAGTCTTGCGCGTTCGACGGCGGCGTCCGTCAGCGCGTCCGCGGCTTCCTTTACGTCTCCGTCGGCGGTTTTCGCGTAATTCATCGCCGCCTCTTCGATTTCTTTGAGGTCGAGTATTCTCTTTTCCAAATGCGATATGCTGGCTTTTATCTGCCCGTACTTTTTTAAATCCTCAATCGCCACCTTGCTCCATTCCATTTTTCCCTCCGCTTTGCTGCCACGATATTTTTGCGTATATATTTTATGCTCTGTCTTGTGTTTTTTGTTTTGTTTTTTGTATTTTGTATTTTGTCTTTTGTGTTTTGTCTTTTGTGTTTTGTGTTTTATATCTTGCGTTTTATATCTCGTATCTCATATCTTGCGTTTTACATCTTGCGTTTTATATCTCGTATCTCATATCTTGCGTTTTATATCTTGCGTTTTACATCTCGTATCTCATATCTTGCATTTTGCGTCTTGCGTTTTATATCTTGCGTTTTATATATTGCACTTTACGTTTTATATTTTATATCGTATTTTATATATTGCATTTTCTGCCGCCTCATAAAATGCGGTTTTAAATAAAATATTTGATTTAAAAGTTTAACCGCTATATAAATATTGCCTGTTTTTCCATATGTTATACCCGTTAGTCTTTAAACGCAACGCCTTTTAAATTTACCCGTGCCTAATTAGTATACCACAATTACCGCCCTAAAACCTCCCCGCTTTTTCCCGAAACGCGCCAAATAAAAACAAACGAAAAAACGCCGGGGAAACGACGTTTTTCCCGGGCGTTTTTGCTTTCCTTATTTTGATTGTTTTTTGATATCGCCGGCAGCGTCCGCTAAACGCGCTCCGCTTTCGCGAAAGGTTGTCATTCCGATTGCAGTTCCGCCCATTGGGAGTACAAACATAAGCCCGCCGGCTTGATTTAAAATATATTTTGTAATTTTCACTTTACATTAGGCGTTTATTTTGGTACAATATATAAAATCCTTTTAGAAGCACGGGCGGCGAATATCAAAAAAATATAAAGATACGCTTTAAACCGCAAAAGAATATCGTTTAAAAACCATTTCGGAATTGCAAAAATAAACGCTTGAATAATTATTTTTGAAATCACAAAAAAAGAAATACTTGAACAACCGCTCTGAAATCAAAAAAAAGAAATACTTGAATAACCGCTTTGAAATCAAAAATCAAAATTATGAACGCCTCTTTTCTTGAAAAAAAATAAAAATAAACGGAGATTTTTATGAATATCACCGCTCGGCAAGCCGCGGAAAAAGTCGAGGAACTAATCGCGTATGCCAACGAAAATTTGTACTTAAAAACCGATGATAACGTCTATATCCGCAACATGCTTTTGGAAACACTGAAACTAAAAGAACCCGCCGCGATCCTTTGCGACGACAAGGAGTTTCGCTCCGCTTTTGCCGCGCCGCATTCCGAGAACGGCGTTTCCGCGTCGGAATTCCAAAGCGGCGTTTTGGACGTTCTTTTAGACTACGCCGCGGAAAACGGGCTTTGCGGAAATACTATGACGGAGAAAATACTGTACGAAACCCGCCTTATGGGAATCGTCAGCCCCCTGCCCTCGTTTATCATCGAAAAATTTGAACAAACCGTTTTGACACGCGGCGTCCCAAAAGCGACGGATTTTTTGAACGACTTTTCGGTCAAGTCAAACTATATAAGGTCGGTAGACATAGACAAAAACATACGGTGGGAAACCTCCGGCAAGTTCGGAAAAATCCTCGTTTCGATAAACCGCAGCAAGCCCGAAAAAGACCCGAAAGAAATCGAAGCGGCAAAAAATACGCCCAAAGGCGCGTATCCGAAATGCCCGCTCTGCAAGGACAACGTCGGCTTTTCCGGCGGACTGAATCAATCGGCGCGCCAAACGCTCAGAACGATTCCCATACTTTTAAACAACGAAAATTGGCAGTTTCAGTTTTCGCCGTACGTCTACTTCCGCAATCATTGCATCGCCCTCTCCGACGAACACCGCCCGATGAAGGTCGATAAATCGGCGTTCATCAGAATGTTCGACTTCACCGATCTCTTCCGCCATTTTTTTATCGGCTCGAACGCCGCGCTCCCGATAGTCGGCGGATCGATTCTCGCTCACGACCACTTTCAAGGCGGCGACAAGGTTCTGCCCGTTTTTTCCGCGCCCGACAGACGGAGATTTCAAAGCGGAAAATATAAAAACGTGTCGCTGTCCGTCGTCGATTGGTACAATTCCGTCGTGCGGCTAAAAAGCGCGAACCGCGCCGATTTGATCGAATACGCCGCGTTTGTGCTGGAGAAATGGCAGGGCTACCGCGACGAAAGCGTCGGAATAATTCCTTTCAGTATCGCAAAAAACGCGGAAGCCGCAAGCGGTTCGGTCAACGCCGATATCAAAAATTCCGCAAACAAAAACGTCGTAAATACGAACGCCTTCCGCGATACAATCAACGCAGACGCGAACGGTTCCGCGAACAAAAACGTCGGAAATACGAACGCCTCCCGCGATACAATCAACGCGGACGCGCTTTCCGAACCGGTCAAAATTCCGCACAACGCCGTTACCGCCGTCGCAAGGCTCGAAGACGACGGAACGTATATTCTCGATATGATTTTGAGAAACAACAGGACGAACGGAGAGTTCCCTTTCGGGATTTTTCACCCGCCCGCGGAACTGCACAACGTCAAAAAAGAGGGCATCGGCATAATCGAAGCGATGGGGCTTTTCATTCTGCCCGGCCGCCTGTATGAGGAATGCGGCGAAATCGTCCGCTATCTTTGCGGCGAAAAACCGTTGATCGTCGAGGAACTTTTCCGCGAATCGAATCCCATATGCAAGCACGCGCACGCCGTTTTGCAACTCGCGAACGACAACGGCCTCGAAATGAAAAAAGCCGACGCGGAAAGAGCCGTAACGGAATATATCAATTCCGCTTGTGAAAAAATCTTGAATTGTACGGCGGTGTTCAAAAACACGGAAGAGGGACAAGCCGCGTTTAAGAGATTTATAGATACGGTTTTATAATTTTGAAATTCAAAAAAAAACGTAAAAAATAAGACTATATAATTATGGAATTCAAAAAAACGTAAAAAAGATTTATAAATACGGCACACAATGCGACATTCAAAAAAGCGAAATGCCGTCTCAAAAAAATTCCTCTATACTTTTATGTAATTCAAAAAAACAAAGATTCATCGGCGCGGCTTCGCGGTTCGGCATTCCAAAAAACGAAATCCAAAAAACAAAAATTCATCGGCGCGGTCATACGGAATTTTTAATCAATTTTCACGATAAGGAGAGCCTTTTGTCTATGGCTGCTATGACGTATATCGGGAAGCAATCCAAAACCTATTTGGTTTCCATGCACAAACACCCCGAATTGGAAATCATCTATTGCACGCGGGGCGACGGCGTTCTGAAATTTGAGGACGACAGTTTTTTGCGCTATGTTTCGGGCGATATTTTGATCGTCCCGCCCGAAACGCCGCATATGAATTCATCCGAAAACGGCTTCAAAAACATTCATCTGCAACTCTTCGGACTCGTCCCCCCCTATAAATCCCCCGTCAAAATCGCCGACGGCGGCGGAGTCATAAAACAACTCCTGAAACAACTGATCGTTATTCCCCTATCCGAAATGAAAAACAAAAATACTATCGTGCAAAACTATATCGAATTGATTTTGAATCTCTTACTCGGTATGGCGGACGCCGAACGCTATTCCGAACAGGTCGAAAACATCAAAAATAAACTGATAGAAAATTTCGGCGACTGCTATTTCGACGTTTCCGCGTACCTGGACTCCCTCCCTTCGAGTTCGGAATATCTCCGCAAACTCTTCGCGCAAGAAACAGGGCTTTCCCCCGTCAAATATCTCACGAAAATCCGCCTCGAAAACGCGCAAAAACTCCTCAATATCCGACCGAACGACCCTAACCGCCTGAAAATTAAGGAAATTTCCGAAATGTGCGGCTTTTTAGATCCGCTCTACTTCTCCAAAGTCTTTAAAAAACATTACGGATACCCCCCGAAAAGTTGTTAAAAATTAAAAGATTTTATTGTTTTATTTAAAGAATGAGGGAGAAAACTTTTTTCAATAAAGTTTTCTCCCTCATATCTTTCCCCCCGTATTTTACTTTTTGAACACACGACGCCGCGGTTTGATTTCAATATTCGCGATTCGTCTTGCCGCCGCGTATATGCCGACGAATACTATAAAGATTTCCAAGCGGCCGAGAATCATTCCGATCATTTCGACGACGAGTGTGGGCGCGTTTGCCGTTTTTGTCAATCCGTTTGAGATTCCGACCGTTCCGAGCGCGGAGGCGAATTCAAACATCCCCTTAAACAGATCTATATCGGGATTAAATAGCAAAATCAACGCGGTTCCGGCAATGAAAATCATAATATACGACGCGGCGAACGCCATCGTTTCCGATATCAAATCGGCGTCTATGACGCTTTTTCCCTGCACCTTTGAATACTTCAAATGTATAATTTTATTGGACGGGCTAAGCCGCCGCCAAATTCCGCCGACCGCGGCTTTTAAAAGAATATGGATTCTTAAAATCTTCATTCCGCCCGCCGTCGAACCCGCGCCGCCGCCCACGAACATCAAGATAAACAGCAAAAAAACCGCGAAAGGCTGCCAAGTGTAGTAGTCCGACAGCGTATAACCCGTCGTCGAAAAGGTCGTTATCACCCCGAAAACAGCCTTGTGCAGGCTCGAAAAGAACGGCGAGCCAGAAAGCGTCATCGAAACCGCTATCAAAAGCGCGAATCCCGCCGTCATAATCAGCATAAACCGCACCTCGCCCACCTTTAAAACCCGCCCGATTCTCCCCCTTAAAAGGAGGGACAAAACCGCGAAATTCGTCGAACCGACCAGCATTAAAACCGACGTAACGACCTCTATTCCGACGCTGTTATATGCGCCGATACTGTCCGCGCGCGTCGAAAAACCCGCCGTTGAAAGCGCGCTCATCGCGTGGCAAAGCGCGTCGAAAAAACTCATTTTGAAAATCAAATACAATATTATTCCGGCCGCTAAAAAGCCGTTATAGAGCAGAAAAATCGTGCGCGAAGTCTTTTTCAAATTCGGCATAATTCTGTCGGGGTGTCCCTCGGCGTTGAAAAGATTTATCTCCGACTTTCCGTGAACCAGCATATTGACCATAAGAATGAAGCCCAAACCGCCGCAATACTGCATAAAACTGCGGTAAAAGAGGAACGTTTTCGGCATATTTTCCACGTCGGCGAGTGTCAAACCCGTCGTCGTCCAACCGCTGACCGACTCGAAAAGCGAATCGAGAGGACGCATTTGCCCGCCTATCACAAAGGGAAGCGAACCTATCCCGATCGCGAAAAGCCACGCCGAAAGGACGGGCAGGCTGCCTTGCTGGATCGGCGACTGCCAAAAGCGCGCGTTTTCGTTTTTTTGCTTAAACAAAATCCCGGCGGCGACGCCGATCGCGGCGGCGATAACCGCGGGAATCAAAAACGCGGGGGCGTATTTTATCTCGCCTCTAAGGAACAACGAGGCGGCGGCGGGTACGGAAATCAACGCCCCGATCAAAATAAAGAGTTTTCCGTAGACGTTTCCGCGTGAAATTTTGTTCGCCGCGCCCCTTAACGCCGCGAAAACTTTTTCCGCGATTTTTTTGAGGGCTTCGATTTTTTCTTTTTTCATAATTTTTTACTCTGTTTTTTGCTTTGAACGCTATTTTTTTAATTTTTTTGGACGGTTCTAAGTTTGTGTGATGATTTTGCTTGACCGGTATGACTTTTTATCACACAGATTCAGAACTCCCTTTTTTTGAGGCGTTTTAGACGGTGCGTGTTTAATTTTATCGAATTCTTTTTTTGTCTTTTATTTTTTTCGCGTTATTTTTTTAATACGTTGATTTTTCGCAACGTTTTTTATGCCGTTAATTCCGTATACTTTTTCTATTTCTTTGTAATACCGTTAGTTCCGTTGTTTTTTAAATGGCGTTTATTTTTTGAATACGGTTAATTCCGTATCGTTTTCTTTATTTTCCGTAATACCGTTAATTCCGTTGATTTTCTTGTTTTTTCGCAATACCGTTAATTACGTTGATTTTTTTAAATACCGCTAATTCCCCGTCATTTCCTTAATCTCTTGAATGTCGTTCTGATCGGTGGAAATTATCATCAATACGTCCCCCGCGTGAACCCGCGTTTCGCCGCGCGGAATGACCGCCCTGTCGCCGCGCATTATGCACCCGATTACGATATTCCGCGGAAAGGACAATTCCGACATCTTTTTTTCGACGGCCGGCGCGCCCGATGCGACGGGCATCTGCGTGATTTTAATTTGCCCCGCGCCGATTGACACGAGGGTACGCATTTCGTCCGTAACCGCCTGTTGCTCGATGATCGCCGAAATCGCCGAAATCGCGCAAACCACCGAATCTATGCCCATTCGGTAAAAAAACTCGACTTTTTTCGGATCGGAAACGAGGGCAACGGTTTTTTTGACGTCGAATTTCTTTTTGCAAAGTTGGCATATGACGAGATTGTCGTCGTCGTTTCTGGTCAGCGCGATCGCGATATCCGCGCCGTAGACGTTCGCGTCCGCAAGGACGGACGGGACGGTTCCGTCGCCGCAAAAAACGTTTAAATGCTCCGTTTCGGCGAGGATACGGCTTTCGTCGCGCTCCTTGTTGACGACGGTTACGCCGTAGCCCTTCTTTAAAAGCGACGACGCAAGCGCGCGCGCCTTGCTGAATCCGCCGATTAAAAAAACTCTTTTTTTCATAATAATTCAACGCCTATTTTATTTTTTTGCTTTTTATTTTGTGTTTTGTATTTTGTGTTTTACGTTTTAGTCTTTTCCTTTCGGTCGCCCCACCCCTGCACCCCTCCCACGGAGGGGAATTTTTCGGCTCTCGCTTCCCGAGAAAAAACCGCTATCGGGCATAACGCATATTCCCTCCCGTTAAAAAACGCTATTTAAGTATATCTCGTATTCCCCTCTGTGGAATGCGAATTTTTCGGCTCTCGCTTCCCGAGAAAAACCGCTATCGGGCATAACGCATATTCAATCTCGTTAAAAAACGCTATAAGTATATCTCGTATTCCACTCTGTGGAATGCGAATTTTTCGGTTCTCGATTCCCGAGAAAAAACCGCTATCGGGCATAACGCATATTCCCTCCCGTTAAAAAAACGCTATAAGTATATCTCGTATTCCGCTCTCGTTAAGATTGGTACAGAGATGGGGCGGCATTATGGAATTCTTTAAATACCCTATAAAAGTTTGTTTATCGCGTTCGCGGATAATACGGACGGACAATTTTTATCCGCGTTTATATGCCCGCAAATTTACGTCAATTAAGCAATTCGTTTATCGCGTTCGCGGATAACACGGACGGACAAATCGTCTTTATGCCGGCGTCTATGCAAATGCACGCCCTTTCGGGTTCATAGAGCCGCGCGACGACGTTTTTCGCTCCGTAGCGATCTTTGACCAACTGCGCGACCAAAAGATTCGTATTGTCGCTGTTCGTAACGGCGACGACGGAAGAGGCTTTTTCGACGTTCGCCTCGCTTAAAACGCGGATTTCGGTCGCGTCGCCGTTTAGCGTCAAGCCGCCGAAAGAGGGCGACAACCGTTTAAAAGCGTCGTTGTCCTTGTCGACGACGAGAACGCTCCGTCCGTCGTCGGAAAGATTGTTTGCAAGCCCCGCGCCCAGCCGTCCGCAGCCTATGATGATCGTGTAGCCGTCGTCCTTGTCCTTTGATCTGAATTTTTTCATATCGACTCTAATCCTTTTTTTTCGTGCGGATTTATTTTGTTTGATTGATTGTTTTTTATTTGATTGTTATTTCGTTTACCCGTTTATTCGTTTGTTTATTATTTTGTTTATTTATTCTTTATTTATATGTATTTATTATGTATCTGATTTATTTTGTATCATTTATTTTGCTTCTTTTATTTTATCGTATGCCGCCCCACCCCTTTATCCCCTCCCACGGAGGGGAATATAAGGATAACAAACCGCTAACCGCCGACCGCTATTTTTTAATCTGCCGCCCCACCCCTTTATCCCCTCCCACGGAGGGGAATATAAGGATAACAAACCGCTAACCGCCGACCACTATTTTTAATCTGCCGCCCCACCCCTTTATCCCCTCCCACGGAGGGGAATATAAGGATAACAAACCGCCGACCGCTGCCTACTAACAATTATAATACAAAAATTAATTTATAGCAAACGGATATTCGTAGAAATTTTAAGACACTTTTTGCTTTTTTACCGTTTACTTTTTTTCCGTTTAGGATTAAAATATATTTGACCTTTAAAAACGCCGTATAAACCGTATAAATGAGAATCCTAAAAAATAAAAGCATTTCGCTTCCCGCTATATAAATACGCGTTGTAAAAAAGGCATGTTGTAAAAAAGGCATTTCGCTTTCTACTATATAAATACAAGTTATAAAAAAAGCATTTCGCTCTCTACTATATAAATACGCGTTATAAAAAAAGCATTTCGCTTTCTACTATATAAATACGCGTTATGAAAAAATAAAAAACTTACGGAATGCACACGCGACCGCCGCATTAAGGAAACTAAAACTATGGAAATTTTTGCCGATTCGCTTGAAAAGCGTATGAAAATTCTCGCCGACGGCGCGAAATACGACGCATCGTGTTCTTCGTCGAACAGCGCGCGCCCCGCAAAAACGGGCGGTCTCGGCGCGTGCCGTATCTCGGGGCTTTGCCATTCCTTTACGAGCGACGGGCGGTGCGTTTCGCTTTTGAAACTTTTGATGTCGAACAAATGCGAGTTCGACTGCCTCTACTGCGTCAACCGCCGAAGCAACGACATTCCGCGCGCGAGTATGACCCCGAAAGAAATCTGCGAAACCGCGGACGGCTTTTATCGGCGCAATTATATAGAGGGGTTGTTCCTCTCCTCCGCCATCGAAAAATCACCCGATGCGACCATGCAAAGGCTGATCGAAACGCTTATTATGCTGAGGACGGAATATAAATTCCGCGCCTACATTCACGTGAAAGCCATTCCCGGAGCAAGCCCTCATTTGATCGCTCTCGCCGCCGAATTCGCGGACAGAATGAGCGTCAATATCGAATTGCCGAGCGAGATTAGCCTGAACGCCCTCGCGCCGCAAAAGAAAAAAACGATGATACTGTCGCCTATGGCGCAACTCTCCGAAATTGTCCGAAACGGAAACGAATGCCGGAATACTTCAACGGAATCGCAATCCTTAAACTTTAAATCCGAACCGCAAAACGCTTCAAATATCAACGCCGCGCCGGACTGCAATAAGCGCGGAACGCAAAACATTTCAACGGAATTGCAATCCTTAAACTTTAAATCCGAACCGCAAAACACTTCAAATATCAACGCCGCGCCGGACTGCAATAAGCGCGGAACGCATAATACTTCAACGGAATTGCAATCCTTAAACTTTAAATCCGAACCGCAAAACGCTTCAAATATCAACGCCGCGCCGGACTGCAATAAGCGTGAATTCCGAAATCAAGAAATCTCTTTTCCTCCCGTCCGCACCCCAAAAAGCCGCGAAAAAAAACTCCCCGCGGGGCAGACAACGCAGATGATCGTCGGCGCGACGCCGGACAGCGACGGACAAATCGTGCGGCTCGCGGAAGGATTGTACCGCGGCTACGGCTTGAAACGCGTCTACTATTCGGCTTACGTCCCCGTCAACGACAACGGTAAACTGCCGTCCTCGCCGCCAGATCTGCGCCGCGAAAACCGCCTCTATCAAGCGGATTGGCTGCTGCGTTTTTACGGCTTTTCCGCAGACGAACTGCTCCCCGCGGGCGCGAACCTCGACCTCGAACTCGATCCGAAATGCGACTGGGCGTTGAAAAATATCGGCAAATTTCCCGTAGAGGTGAATACCGCAAGTTACGAATCGCTTTTGAGAGTGCCGGGGATAGGCGTTCGCAACGCCTGCGGAATAGTGCTTGCAAGACGGCATTCGGTATTGACGTTCGATTCTCTGAAAAAAATGCGCGTATGCCTGCCGAAAGCCGTGAACTTTATCACGGCGGCGGGAAAATTTTTGGGAATCGAAGATCCCGTAAAAATCCGCGCCGCAATGACGGGAACAAGCCTTACCGCCGCAAAAACAAAAGGCGTTCAAATGTCGATATTCGACGGGATATAGGAATCTTTAAATTGCAATAAAAAGTAAAAGTTAAAAACGGTCGCCCCACCCCCCCGCCCCCACCCACGGAGGGGAATTGCGGAAAAAAATTAAAACGGAAACAGCGAACCGCTAAAAAATTCCGCTCTAAAAAAACGAAAACGGAAAAACGCTAAAAAATTCCGCTCTAAAAAAAACGAAAACGGAAAAACGCTAAAAAAATTCCGCTCTAAAAAAAAACGAAAACGGAAAAACGCTAAAAAATTCCGCTCTAAAAAAAAACGAAAACGGAAAACCGCTAAAAAAAATTCCGCTCTGAAAAATAAAAATGAAAAATCGCTAAAAAATTCCGCTCTAAAAAAAACGAAAACGGAAAACCGCTAAAAAAATCTTTCTATAAAAGCGGGCATAGAGGAAATTCCCCTCCGTGGAAGGGGATCAAAGGGGTGGGGCGGCCGTTTCGGCGATTGTTACGGCGACGCCTATACGACAATTTAGTTCGCGACCCGAAACAATTTACGGCTTAAAACAAAAGGATATAAATTATGAAATTTTTGCTTGCAAAAAATACGCCCGACGGGTTTTTTACCGCCGTATATCAATATTACTACGCCTTTAAAGGCGCGGCGGACGGCGTTATATCCGAATCCTCCGAACGCGGATTCTTGGACGAATACGTCGAAATCGAGGAGAATAAAGCCCTCGCGGACAAGGTGAAAAACGGCATAATAAAGTCGGGCGGCGCGGATTTTTTCGATGAAATTACGCTCGCTCTGCACGGCGGCGAAAAAAATAAGGAAGCCGCCGTCTTTGAATACCTCAAACTTTTTTTTAAGTACGGCGCGTCCGTGAGAGAAATGATAAATAACGACGCGGTTCGCGCCTTTTTGGACATAAAACGAAAGGTGCAAAGGGAAATCGAACGCCTTTTGGGATTTATACGCCTGAAAGAAACGGCGAACGGCGTTTATTACGGCTTTTTTTCATCGGATAACGACATTTTGGAATATCTCGCGCCCGAATTCCGCGCCAGATTTAACACGACGTCTTTTGTTCTCCACGACTACAAAAGACAAAAAGCCGCCTTTTACGACGGACGAAAAACACAAAATATAAATATAAACGGAAAAAAAACGGACGCGCATATTGAAATCGAAAATATGAAAATTAACGGGAAAACAAAAGAATACAACGAAATTGAAAACGCGGAAATCAACGGAAAAACAAAAGAATACAACGAAATTGAAAATACGGAAATCAACGGAAAAACAAAAGAACACAACGAAATTGAAAATACGGAAATCAACGGAAAAACGGATGACCGCCGCAAAATTGAAAACGCGGAAATCAACGGAAAAACGGACGATCACAACGAAATTGAAAATACGGAAATCAACGGAAAAACATATAAAAAAAATAATAAAAAAAGCGCGGAATTTTATAACGGAAATTATATAACATATCTGCCCGCCGCCGGAAATATCGAGATAGAATTATCCGGACGCGAAACCGCTTACGAAAATCTTTTTAAGGAATATCACAAAAATATAGCGATCAACGAACGCGAAAACTATAAACTGCAACGCGCCTTTGCTCCGAAAAAATACAGGCATTTTATGAGTGAATTTGAAGAATAATAGCGTGTGCCGGTAAATGAAAAATATAGCGTAACATTTTACGCATTTTCCCCGACTCTTATTCCGCCCGTTCAAAAAATAAATTAATATTGGTCAAACGTTTGAGCGAATTCGCGCCCTTTTGGACATACTCCCAAGACTCCCCGTATGTAAAGTCCCTCAAAACGCGCTGTTTACGTAAAAAATCGACAAACCCGCCCTCTTTATTTTGAAAACTTTTCGCGAAATTAAAGGCGGCTTCCTCCTTTTCGCGCCCGTTGAGATTTGCGGAATTATATAACACGTGTTCTAAATTTGCGGAAAAATAATACAGAGAATATTTGATTCCGCCGATATTAGAAAGCGACGAAAGACGCGACAAAACCGCCGATTTCCGCGCGTTTCTCTCGGCGATTTTGATCGTTTTCCCCGTCGTAACCGTTCTTTTTCCGTACACCGTGTCCGAATCCGCGTCGTACACAAGCCTTTTCGCGGACAAAAACGCGCCGTCAAGGTCGGTCAAATGCACGATTTCGATGATATCCGTCCTTTCAAACGCCCTGTTTTTCGCCAAAAAACCGCTTATATATCCCGAAATTTTTTCCGCGGCGTTGTCGGGCGTCGTGTCTTCCTCGGCGGTCAAATCGCCCCTGACCGTCAAAAAACACACTTTTTTGTCCGTGAACCGCCTTTTGAAAATGTTTTCCAGAGAAACCTTGTCGGTCTGTCCCTCGACGACGACCAGCAGAACCCTCTTATAATTTACGCGCTTTGCTTTCATACCGCGCCTCTTAATTTTGCGGCAAAAACGACCGCGCGAACGACCGCGGAAAACGATTCTATTTTGTATTTTTCCGCATTAATTCCCCGTATTTCGGCGTTCATTTTTGGCTTGAACGCGAAAAGCGATTCCGTTTTATTTTCCGCATTAACGCCCCGCGTTTCCGCGTTCATTTTAATTCTCATAATTTTATATTTCCTCCCGCCGTTCTCAGCGCGAGTGAAAGTTCCGAAAGGTCGGTTTCGTCGTACAATCTTTCTTTTTGCCCTCCCAACTCTATGGCTCTGTAATAAAAATCTCTTAAATTGACGTTTTTTCCTACGTTTTCCGGTCGGATATACCGATTATTCGGATTACAGGACGTAAAATATATACTTTCGGGGTCGAGAATTTCGATCGGGCGCAGGTTATGCGACGTAAAAATCAGTTGTCCTCTCGCGTTTTCCTGCAATACCGAAAGCAATTCTCCCAAAAGATATTCAAAAATTCCGGCGTCTAATTCGTCGATTAGAACGATCGTATTCTCCCTGTTATAAAAAGAAATCAACGCGCTCAAAATCGATATGATCTTTTTTATCCCCTCCGATTCGTTCCGAAGCGGCAAAAGTTCGCCCTTTCTCCGCGCCAAAACCTCGAATTTCATACAAGGTTCGCCGTCGTCGCCGACCTGTTCGCCGTATTCCTTCAATTCGATTTTTAAATCGGGAACGAGACTTTTTATGACGACGTTCAGCTGCCCGATCAAGACGCTGACGTCCTTATAGCCGACCATCGGAAAGAGCGTGGGCTGGTCAAGGCGGATCCCCGCCTCACCCTTGACGATACGCGCTCCGCCCTCGACGATTTTGAAACTGAAAGGAATCAATTCGTTTAGACTGATGATTCCGCTGTGCGAATTTTTGATGACGAAAAGATCCATATTCGCGTACTGCCCGAGAATGGATATAATCGCCGAAAGCGTGCCTCCGACGGCGTTCGCCGCGCTTTTTTCAAGCGGCGTTTCCGTGCTTGCCGCGTTTTTTTTGCATGCGGTTTTTGTATTTAAGGTTTTTCCGTCCCTTTCTTTTCCGTTTAAATCTCTTGTATTTAAAATTTTTTCGTTCGTTTCTTGTGAATTTAAGAATTTACCGCTTAACGACTTTTCGGCGGACGCGTTTTTATACGCGGCTTTTTCGTTTAAACTTTTTGCATTCAAGGCTTTTTCGCTCTCTTCTTTTTCATATAACGCCCTTTCCTTTAAAAGTTCCGCCGCCGTTTGACTGAATATCAAGGATTTTTTCTGCTCTTTCGCCAAAAGTTTTTGCGCTGCAAGGCGCGTTTTCATCTTTTTTTTGACGGACGGCAATTCGCCGAACAGCCTTTTCGGTGAAAAAAGTTCGTCGTCGTTCTCGAAGTCGCACGAAAAAACCGTCCTGACTCCGCCGCCCGCGCACCGCAAACTCTCCTTCGCGATAAAAAAATCGATCGGTTTACATCCGCCGACAAGCCTAAATTCGACCTCGTATACGACGTAATGACCAACGCCCTCCGACGTAACGAAAAAACCCGCGGAGATTTTGGAATACGGCGAATTCACGTTCAAACAGTCCAAAAAACGCCGATCGTTCAGCGAACGCCCCATAAAAAGTTCCTGTATGATCTCCATACAGTCGATAACGGCGGTTTTCCCCGAACCGTTCTGCCCGTAAATCCCGACTATGTCGCAATTCCGCGTCTTTTTATCGTCGTGAATCTTGATTTTTCCGTTCAAAACGTTTTTTATGTTTTCGAGTTTTACGCTCTCCAACCTGACGGTGTATTCCATAAAACCACCCTCCGCGGTTTTTGTGTTATTTTTCCTCAATTACGAAACCCGTTTTTTTTTCATCTATGCGGAATTTTACAACAAGCGAATATGACTATTCCGTATTTTTACACGTTTTCGCCTTAAATCCGATAATACCTATTTCAAGTATGTCCGCTTCCCTATTAAATTCAACGACATTTAACCGCTATATTTTCCAATATTCCTCCGCAATCCTCATTCCCTGATCGATTTTCGCCCACTGTTCCGCTTCGGTCAGTTCGTTTCCGCCGTCGCACGACGCGAATCCGCATTGATGCGAGAGCAAAAGCCTCTCTTTCGGAAGGATTTTCGCCGCCTCGTCCAAAAGGCTTACGGCGCGCGCTTCGTCGTCAAGCGTATTCGTCTTGCTCGAAAGCAAACCCAAAACCACCTCGGCGCCGGGACGGTTTTTGAAAGCGTAAAGCGCGTCGAGAGGTCCCGCCCTGCCGTCGTCCCATTCGAGAAAAAACCGATCGTATTCCAGCCGTTTCAAAAAAAGTTCGGCGATTTTGACATAAGAGCCGCCGCCCATATTGCGCGAATCGTAGTTTCCGCGGCAGTTGTGCGTCCAAACCTTCAAACCGCGGGAATGCCCGAAAGCGATTACGGCGTTGTTTATCTCGATAAATTCGTCCGCCAAAGCAAAAACGCCTTCCTTGTCCGCGTTTTTGCCCGTATAGGGCGAATTCGGGTTGTCATCGGCGAAAATCTCCCAAAGGCAGTCGTCCATCTGCAAAATCTTTCCGCCGGCCGCGGCGTATTCCCCGACGAATTCGATATAGGCTTTCGTCAGCCCCTCTTTCAATTCGCGCGAAGAGGCGTAGACCGAATTTTTTCCTCCGACGTTATCCGACCACGACAGTTCGCCGAATATGTGCGAGGGCGACGGAATGCAGAGTTTGGTTTCGTGTCCTTCGGCGGCGGCTTGAAGCCTCTTAAACGTATTTATGAAATGATGATTTTTGCCGCTAAGAGGCGCGGTGATCCTAAGCCCGATGTCTTTCCGCGTCTCATATTTTGTTTTTTCGTCCTTATCGCGGAAAAAATAGCCGTGCGGCGCGATATAGCGTTTCACGCCCGAAAGCCCCCAGACGAAATCCAAATGCCACATAGATTTGGTATATTCGCCGTCCGTAATAACCGACAGCCCGCGCTCGATCTGCTTTTTGACCACGGATTTTACCGCGGCGGTTTCGCATTCTTCATAGCCCGCGAAAGCGGAATAAAAAGGATATTCAATGTCGTCCCTGACCTCGATTTGACGCTTGTAGGCAAGCAGTTTTTCGGGGCGCAAAAGACTGCCCACGGTTTGAAATTTGTTACTCATATAAAAAGTTCCTCCTATCGTTTTTTCTTGCGGTTTTTTTAGAATCGTAAGATTTTTTACAATTCCGCCGTTATTCCGGAACGGTAAAATTTTTTACAATTCCATTGTACCACAAAAGAGGACCTATAAGGTAACACCGCTTTTCTATATTAAGTTATAGTTTTATGCTATATACCGCGAAGCGAGGCGTTTTATAGCTTTTTTTGTTATTCGTTTTTTTATTCGGTATATTGTATATATAATGCCGTATAAAAAACAACCTTTAAACGGTATTTTTATCATTCAAAACCGACCGCCTTTGTCTATTCTCCGTCCGCCGTAAATACCGCGTAAAAAACTATCTTTTCAACGTCTTTTTTGTCATTCAAAACCGACCGCCTTTGTCTATTCTCCGTCCACCGCGATACCGTATTCTAAGATCACGCGTTTCAATTCTTCGAGATATAGACCCGCCTGTTTCGTCGGCAAAACAAAGTTATGCGCGATCCACCCGATCTCTATCGGATCGTCGATCAAAAGCGGCACCGCGACGATATTTTCCCCGTTCAACGCCGCGTCGATAATCCCCGTCGAAACCGTATAACCGTTCAATCCGATCATAAGGTTGAAAATCGTGGCGCGGTCGCTGACGCGTATGCTTTTTTTGCTCGCCGCCGTACTCAATATTTCCTCCGAAAAATAGAAAGAATTGTATTCGCCCTGCTCGAAAGACAAACGGGGATATTCCTCCAAATCGGACAGCGTAACGGATTTCTTTTTTGCGAGAGGATTCGCCGCGCCGATGAAAATATGCGGTTTCGCCGTAAACAGCCTGTGAAACGTCAAACCGTTTTCACGCAAAAGTTTTTCGATAACCTTTCCGTTGAACCCGTTCAAATAGAGTATGCCGACGTCGCTCCGCGCCGTCTTTACGTCCTCGATAATCTCGTGTGTTCTGGTTTCGCGGAGCGTGAATTCATATTCGTCCGCGTCCGTCTTTTTAACCATATTTACGAACGCGTTGACCGCGAAAGCGTAGTGCTGCGTCGAGATCGAACAAAGACGGCGCGACGGCTTTTTTTTCAAATAACGTTCCTCCAAAAGCCCCGCCTGCTCCGCGACTTGGCGCGCGTAACCCAAAAACTCCGCGCCGTCCGTGGTCAGCGTAACGCCGCCCGGAGTACGCGTAAAAAGTTCGACGCGAACCTCGGCTTCCAACTCCCTTATCGCGTTCGATAAACTCGGCTGGGAAATAAAAAGCCGCTCGGCGGCCTTGTTGATAGACCCGCAATTCACCGTTTCGATAAAATATTTCAACTGCTGTAACGTCATTAAATCTTTCCTTTTAAGGTATTCGGCATATATGCGATCATGTCCCCTTTATACCGCCGCTTTGCCTAATCACGCCTCCGCAAGCGTTCGGCATATGTACAATTATATACCCTTCATACCGCCGCTCTGCCTAATCGCGCCTCCGCAAGCGTTCGGCATATATACAATTATATACTCCTTTATATCCAAAGTCAAGACTTTTTCAGTTTTCCTTCGCGCAATTCTTTAAATATCACTCGCCGCATTAAATATAAAGGACTCTAAAATGCTTTCCTATGCGGTAAAACAGGATACTCTAAAATGCTTTCTTATACGATAAAATAAAATACTCCAAAATTCCCCTCCGTGGGAGGGGATCAAGGGGTGGGGCGGCCGATTAAAAAAAACTTTATAGCAAACAAAAATTACGAACCAAAAAACGCGGCACTATACCGCGAAATCCGTTATAAAAAACTCTCTCGCTTTACACAAAAAAACGCGGTACTATACCGCGAAATACCGCTATAAAAATCCTTAAATCCTATATATAAAATAGCGCGTAAAATTCTATCCGTAAAACTAAAACGGAATACTCTAAAATTCCTCATTCCGTCAAAAAAACGCACTAAATCCGACCCCTTTAATCCCCCTTTTTTCCGTCAAACTCCAAACACGCCGCCCTATATGCCGGAATCAAAATCCCCAAAACTCCGTCCACGGTTTTTTCATTTTTCGCCTCGACGGTGATCCTGATTTTATCCTCCGTGCCGCTCGGGCGCGCCAAAATCCTCCCCTCGCCCTTTATGCCGTCCCCTAAATTCTTTAAAAGCGCGTTCAATTTTCCGTCGGCGGCGGCGGCTTTTTTGACCTTTGCGGACGCTTTTATATCGACCGTTTTTTGCGGATACGCCGCATAAAGCGAGGCTATTTCGCCCGGATTTACGCCGAGTTCCGCGAGCGAGCGGACAAGCATAAGCGCGGCGAGAATGCCGTCGCCCGTCGCGCCTTTGGCGTTTTCATTCATTATGATATGCCCCGAAGTCTCGCCGCCGACCGCGTAGCCGCCCTCCTTGATTTTTTCGATGACGTATTTGTCGCCCACGTCCGTTCGGATCAAACCGACGCCCTCCCTTTTCAACGCCTCCTCCAAACCGCCGTTTGTCATCGAAGTTCCGACGACGGTATTTTTTTTCAGCAGTCCGCGGCTCTTAAAAAACAAGGTCAATATATACAGAATCCGATCGCCGTCCGCAACGAAACCATCGGGGGTAACGGCGAGCATTCTGTCCCCGTCGCCGTCGAAGGCGCAGCCGAGAAAGTCGCCCTTCGACATATTCGCCCTCAAATAATCGATATTCGTCGAACCCGTCCCGACGTTTATGCGGCTTCCGTCGGCTTCCGCGGCAAGCGCGAAGACGTTCGCCCCCGCCGCCTTGAAAATTTCGGGCGCGATTTGACAGCACGCGCCGAAACAGCAGTCCAAGCGGATATTCAGCCCGTCTATCCGCGCCCCTAAACGATCCAAAAGAATTTTTTTGTATATCCCGCCCGCTCCGTCAAGACGGACGACACGACCGCGCCTATCCGCTCCGCCGCCCTTTTGCGCGCATTCGTTTCCGCCCGTATATCCGGAATTTATTATATCGTTTTTGCCCTTTTTATTTATGTATTCGGAATTTATTATATCGTTTTTATCGCCTTTTTCGCCTATATATCCGAAGTTTCTTATATCGCTTTTGCCGTTTTCACCTATATCTCCGACGTTTTTTACGCCGCTTTTATTAGCGTTTTCGCCTATATATTCGGAGTTTCTTATATCGCTTTTATCGCCTTTTCCGCCTATATATTCGAAGTTTCTTATATCGCTTTTGCCGTTTTTACCTATACATTCGTCGTTTTTTATATCGCTCTCGCTTCCGTTCTCCCAAAATGAAAAAACCTCCCTTTCAATTTCCATTTCCTCCGCCGCCGTCAATTTCTGTCCCGTTTTGTCGAATATTTTAATGCCGTTATACTCGGGCGGATTGTGCGACGCGCTGACCATAATGCCGTAATCCGCCCCGAAAAACCGCAAAATCTCCGAAACCGTCATCGTCGGCATAACCGAAAGTTCCAAAATCTCCGTAGGATATTCCGAAAGTCCCCTAATGACCTCTTTTTCAATTTCATAGCCGAAAAGCCGCGTATCCCGCGCGATAACGACCTTTTTCGAGCGCGAATCACGGCAAACAACGGCACGCCCGATATTGTAAGCCAAATTCCTCTCAAAAAAATATGCGGAAAGACCGCGAACTCCGTCCGTTCCGAATAACATAAAACCCCCAAAAAATAAAAATCCCGCCGCTAAATACGAATTAAATCCTCACATTTAAACATACCTCAACCCGTATCGTATCCGCACATTAAAAATACCTCAATCAAATTCACAAACGCACATTGCCGCATATCACAACCTCACACCAAAATATATCTTACCCAAAATATCACAACCACGCATTCAAACACACACCCTAAACCGATATCGCAATCACACGTTAAAACATACCTCAACCAAATTCACAAACGCACATTGCCGCATATCACAACCTCACACCAAAATATACATCAACCCGTATAATAACAATATCGCAAAGCCACCCTAAACGCGCTCAAAGATATTCATACTATAAATATGCGCGAAATAGAAAAAAAGTGATTTTTTTATACCCAAATAATATTTTCATCCCTCCTTCAAACACCTCCTTAACCTTTTTACCGAGTCGGTTCTCATTCGAGGTCGGCTTTTAACCCCCGCCGCAGGATATTTTTTATTTTTTTCGCGCCTTTACGGGATTCGCTTTCGAGTAGGGTTTTACTCGGGTTTTTTGACGTCATACGTAACCGCTAAGTTATACGAAACAGCCAGCCTATAACCTTTCGCAAGTTTAAAATTACCGCCGTCGTCGACGAAAATTACCGCTACGACTTTCGGGTTGTCCTCGTTTGTTTCGATAACAAGTTTTTTAATCTTGTCGTCTGATATTTCTGTTAGTTCGTCAACATTGATTTCCTCCGCTATTCGCATTCCTTTCCACCTCCTTTTTAGATTTTTTTGTATACAAAAAGGACAACCCCCTTTCGGAGTTGC
>JAISNN010000085.1 GCA_031276195.1 Clostridiales bacterium | reverse complement strand
CGGAGGGGAATTTTCCAAGCGGCCGCCCCACCCCTTTGATCCCCCCCGCGGAGGGGAATTTTTGTATGCGTTTAATTATTTTTTCGTTTAACATTTGTTTTTACGGATAGGGGATTTTGATTAGAGTATTATTTTGTTATTTTAATTTTTCAATTCCGTCTTTTAAGCGTATCGGCGTTTTTTTAAGACCGAACGCGGACGCGCGAAGTTATTTTAGTTTTTCTATTCCGTCTTTTAAGCGTATCAAAGCTTTTTCCAAGACCGAACGCGGACACGCGAAGTTCAATCTCTCGAAGCCCGCGCCCGCTTCCCCGAAAATCTCGCCCTTATCCAGCCATAATCCCGCCTTATCGACTACGGCGTTTCGGCGTTTGCAATACGAAATACCCGAACCGTTAAAGTCCAGCCACGCGAGGTAAGTTCCTTCGGGCGGGTGCATTTTTATCGCGGGGATATTTTCGTCTATGTATTTTTTCATAAAACCGCGGTTTTTTTCGAGGTAGGCGAGGAGTTGCCTGAGCCATTCGCCGCCGAACTTATACGCCGCCAGCGCGCCCGCGTGCGCGAAAGAATTCAGCTGACTGTAACCGCTTTTTCTGTGTTCGGCGAGGAATTTTCCGCGCAGAACGGGATCGGGAACGAATATGTCCGAGAGTTGCAAGCCCGCGAGATTAAAGGTTTTCCCGGGAGAAGTGCAGACCGCGGAAATCGGAAAAAATTCCGGAAAACTCAAAAAAGATACGTGTTTGTGTCCTTTGTATACGAAATTCGCGTGAATCTCGTCGGACACGGCGACGACGTTGTTTCTAAGGCAAATCCCCCCCAGCCGCGTCAGTTCGTCCTCCGTCCAAACGCGCCCGACGGGGTTGTGCGGATTGCAGAGCAGAAAGAGTTTGACGTCGTTTTCGACGATTTTTTTCTCGAAATCCTCAAAATCTATGCCGTATACGCCGTCTTTATTGACGAGATTGTTGACGATCAGACGGCGGCCGTTGACGCGCGTAATCTCCGAAAAAGGGTAGTATACGGGCGGCTGTATTATCACCGCTTCGTTCTCCTTTGTGAATGCCTTGACGGCGTTCGCAAGGGCGAAAACGATCCCGGGCGTTTGGATCAGCCATTCTTTTTCGACGTCCGCGCAAAAATATTCGGAAATCCAAGACCTCAAAACGCCGAAATATTCGCGGTACGGCTCGGAATAGCCGAAAATTCCGTGCGCGGCGCGGTCCGTTAGTTCGCGGACAATCTCGTCCGCCGTCGGAAAGTCCATATCCGCCACCCAAAGCGGAATCAACCCGTCGGGCATACCGCGCTCCGCGGCGCAGTCGTATTTGAGCGAACCCGTGTTCCGGCGGTCGACAACCTTGTCAAAATTATAGATGTGCATTGCGTTTTTTCCTTTTGCGGCGTTTTAAAATGTGAGATGAGAGCCGTTTTTTTTGTTTTAGAGTATTTTTTGTTTTAGAGTATTCCGTGTTTTGGAGTGTTTTGCGTTTTTAGAGTATTTTATACTTATCGTTTTTTACGTATATTTTATGCCGTAAAAATAAGGAATTATTTATGAAATTCATAAATAAAAATCTCTATCCGATCGCCCTTTCCAAATCTTCGATCAAGTCGTCCGCGTCCTCGATCCCGACCGAAAGACGCAGCAGTCTGTCGTTGATTCCGCGCGCTTCGCGTTCGGCGACAGGCACGTCGGCGTGCGTCTGAACCGTCGGGTAGGTGATGAGCGTCTCGACCCCCCCCAAACTCTCCGCAAAAGAGATTAAGGACAGGCTTTTTAAAATCTTTTCGGCGAGCGCGAACGACTCGACCTCGAACGAAATCATCGAGCCGAAACCCGAAGCCTGCTTTTTCATTATTTCATAGCCCTTAGAATCGGGCAGCCCCGAATATAAAACCTTTTTTACGCGGCGGTTTTGCAAGAGAAACGCCGCGATTTTTTGCGCGTTCGACTGCTGTTTTTCCATTCTCAGCGCGAGCGTTTTGATCCCGCGGAGGGTCAGCCACGAGTCGAAAGGCGAGAGGCACGCGCCCACGGTCTTATATAAAAAACGGATTTTTTCACCCAGCGCGGGATCTTTGACGACGGTAAAGCCGGACAGTGTGTCGTTGTGCCCCGCCAAAAATTTTGTGCCGCTGTGTATTACTATGTCCGCGCCCAGATCCAACGGACGCTGAAAATACGGCGACAAAAAGGTGTTGTCCACGATCAGCAAAAGACCGTTCGCGCGCGTAAGCCGCGAAATCTCCGCGACGTCGGACACATCCATCATAGGGTTCGAGGGCGTTTCGATGAAAACCGCCCTTGTGTTTTTCGTGATTTTTCTTTGGATTTCGTCTATGTCCGTCGTGTCGGCGTAGTCGGTTTCGATTCCGTTCTTTTTGGAAACGCGGTTAAAGAGCCTTATCGCGCCGCCGTAGAGATCGCGCGACGCGATGATTTTATCCCCGATCGAAAACAATTCGGCGACGCCCGCGACCGCCGCCATACCCGTGGAATACGCGAACGCTTCGCTCCCGTTTTCGAGGGCGGCGACGGTGCGTTCCAAAGACAGGCGCGTCGGGTTTTGCATACGCGAATAGTCGAAGCCCGTGCTTTCGCCGAGGGCGGGATGCTCGAACGTCGCGCTCTGATAGATCGGGACGCTGATCGCGCCCGTGCGTTCGTCGAAGGCTTTTTGGTTTGTTCCGCGGACGCAGAGAGTTTCTTTTTTCATAAATTTATCCTTATATGCGTTTTTTAAATCTCTGATTTATTGACCGTAAGCCGTCTTTGCGGCGGGTTTTAGTTTGCAAATCCGGCGTTTTAGGACGCGTTCACATATCGGCGCGCATTCACATATCGGCGTGCGTTCACATTATGGCGCGTTCACGTATCGGGGCGCGTTCACATTATGGCGCGTTCACTTATCGGGGCGCGTTCACATAAACGAAAACGATAGAATTTCAGACGGTTTTTGTTCTTTTTAAGGCGTTTTTGACGCGGCATAGCATCGCTATGCGGGGAAAAAACAACGCGAAAAAGAAAGATTAACCGCCGTAAGCCGCCGTCGGCGCGTTATGCGGACACGCCGCAATGTATATAGATAAAAATTTTCAAGGTGTATCTTTTTTAAATATTATCACATTTGAATTTTTTAGTCAAGCGATATGACATTATGCGACAAAAAACGAACTATTATATCGGCGGCGGCGTTGAAATATAAGAAAAAAATGAGTTTATTTTTTAATAATTCCGAATAGATTATACTAAAACCGATTATCATAGATTATTCTTAAAGCGGTTATCATAGATTGCCCTTAAATTAACTATCATAAGTTGTCATAAAATTAACTATCATAGATTGTCATAAAATTAACTATCATAAGTTGTAATAAAATTAATTATCATAGATTGTCATAAAATTAATTATCATAGATTGTCCTTAAATCGATTATCGTAAGTTGTCCTTAAATGCGTTGTGCAAAAAAATCTTTAAATGCGTTATGCTGAAAAATCTTTTGAATAAAAATATATATCAGGCGATTGTAAGATGCGGAATCACGCCCGAAAGCCTTTTCGAGGTCAGGTTGAGGATCGGCAAGCCCCTTGTGATTTGCGGAAAATTCGGAAACGCCGTCGTAACGGAAAACGGCGTTTGCTATCCGTCCGACCGCAAAAAAAATACCGCCCAACCCGTCGTCGCGCAAGCCGAAGACGTGGAATACGCCCTCAGCGTCGCCTCCGGGCATTCGGTCTACGCGGTTTCCGACAGCCTTTTAAAGGGCTATATCTCATACCGCGGAATGCGGATCGGCGCGAGCGGGGCGGTCGTTTCGGAGGGCGGCAGGGTGTCCGCGCTGAAAAATATAGCGAGTTTGAATATAAGAATTCCGCACGAGGTCAAGGGGTGCGCCGGCGAAGTTTCGTATATCGTGGATGGCGGCTTAAAAAATATTTTGGTTGTTTCGCCGCCCGGAGCGGGAAAAACTACGCTTTTGAGAGAGTTGACGCGGCTCTATTCCGAAAAACTATATAATATCCTCCTTATCGACGAAAGAAACGAAATCGCCGCCGTGTCCGACGGAAAGAGTATTCTGGATGCCGGAGACTTCACGGACGTTATGGCCGGCGCGGAAAAAAAACTCGTCTATGAAAACGCCGTCCGCTCTATGCGCCCCGATATGATCGTTATGGACGAACTTTTCGGAGAGGACGACGCGGAGGGGATTTGCGATATCGCGAGGGCGGGAGTGCGCGTTATGGCGTCCGTACACGCGAGGGATACGGAGGCGTTAAAGAATACTCCGTTCGAGAGAATGCTGCGCTTTTTCGATTTCTTTTTGGTATTAGAAAGACCGGGAGGGAAGATTCGGGTGATAGAAAACAAAGGGACAAAAATGTGAAAAAGAAAAATTCTAAATATGCCGCTCCGCCACTTGATCCCCTCACGCGGAGGGGAATTGCGGAGGTGAAACGAAAGGGCAAGTTTATATACTTTCGCTTTCAGAGCATAGAAAACAAAGGGATAAAAATATGAAAAAGAAAAATTTTAACGCATAAAACGAGAGTAAGAAAAATTGAAAAACAAGAGGACTAAAAACTTATGTTTTCATTGATTGCAGGCGCGTCGCTTTTCGTCGGTTCTCTTTACGGCGGCGCGGGCGTAAGGCACTATTACAAGACGCGCGCGGAGTATTTCGAGGGGCTGAACAATCTCTGTAACCTCCTTATCGACGAGATCGTTCATTTGAAAACCCCTCTTTTTAAGATACTCGACAACTTTACCTATATGAAAAAAGACGAATTTTCAAAACACGTGAACGCTTTTGCCGCGCTGCTAAAAGAGGAGATTATCGCGAACCGCGAAAGCGTCCTGAAAATTCTCGAATGCGTCTGGCTGAAAAAAGAGGAGAGAGTCGTTATCGCCGACTTTTTGATGATTTTGGGGCGAAGCCATTCGGAGTCGCAGGCGGCGAATATCGGACACTATAAAAATAAATTCGCGGAAATAGCCGCGAAAGCCAAAGAAGCCTATAAGGTTCAGGGCGGTCTGGCGTATAAATTGGGCATTCTTTTGGGAATCGCGCTTATGATAGTGGTGGTTTGAATTTTTTGAATTTGCGTAAAAGTAGAGTATTCTATTTTCTTGAAGCGCGCTTATCGCGGTTTTGCGGCGGGATAGAGAAACGCGGAAAAATTTTTGAATTTGCGTAAAAATAGAGTATCCTATTTCCTTGAAGCGCGCTTATTGCGGTTTGCGGCTAGATAGAGAAACGCGGAAAAATTTTTTTATATTCCGCAAAAAATATAGTATTCTATTTTCTGTGAAATATTTAAATTTACGCTTATCGCGCCGTCGTTTTAATGGAGGTTTTTTATGAATATCGACGTTATTTTAAAGATAGCGGGCGTGGGAATTCTCACCGCCGTGATAAATATCGTCTTGAAAAAGAGCGATAAAGACGAAATCGCGACGTTTACGACGCTCGCCGGGCTTATCATCGTCATTCTTATGGTGATTGATATGATCGGCGGTTTGTTTGACAGCGTGAAGTCGATTTTTCGATTGTATTAGAGCCGCTTTTAATATCTTTAACCGTAAACGTTGAGCCGGGCGTTTAAAATTGCTCTCCGCGGAAACGGTGTTTAAAGAATTCTAAATCGGCCGCCCCACCCCTGCACCCCTCCCACGGAGGGGAATCAGAGGATTGACTTGCGGACTTTTCCGAACGGAATCAGAGGATTGACTTGCGGATTTTCAACGAGAGCAGAATCGGTTAGAATTTATTTTAAGGCGCAATAAATGTAATTTTTAAAAAGGCGCGGCGGATAAAACATTCAAATTTATAGCGAGTTTATGAAAAAAAGAGGTGCGGCTTGGATATTTTTAAGGTTATCGGAGTGGGTATTGTAGGCGCGGTGATCGGCGTATTTTTGAAGGACGGAAAGCCCGAATTTGTCATTTTCAGCGTTATGGCCGCCGGCGTTATGATATTAATTTTCGTCTTGAATTCGCTTACCGACGTGATCGACGCATTTAATACTCTCGTCAATAAAACTAATATCGACGAACGTCTCTTTTCGGGTATATTGAAAATTATCGGGATAGGATATGTAACCGAATATTCGGCGGAAGTCTGCAACGATATGAATTGCGCGTCGATCGCCGGAAAAATTCAACTCGCCGGGAAAATTACGATTTTTTTGATGGCGATGCCCGTGATGACGGCTTTTATCGACGTTATATCGGGTTTGGCGTATTGAAAACTCGGGAATGCGCGGCGGCGGAGGGAGCGGCCGGTAAAGCCGGTTTATTATCGGCGGTCAGTGATCGGAGGTTGGTTTAGTATAAAAAAAATACGGAAAAAAACGGAAACAATCGAAATGAAAACAAAAAAAAGAGCGGTATGCGCGTTTATATTTATATTCTTTTTATCTCTGTTTTCGTTTGTTATTTTTTCGCACACGGACGCGGTTTCCGCGGCGTCTCCGGACGGAAATATAAACGGGGAAACGGACGGTTTTTCGCGGAGCGGAGCGGGATATGCCGAATTGACAAACGAAAATGCAAACGGGGAAACGGACGGTTTTTCGCGGAACGGAGCGGGATATGCCGAATTGACAAACGGAAATGTAAACGGGAAAACGGACGCTTTCGCGGCCTCTTCGGACGGAATGAGCCGCGAAGAAATCGAGCGCGGATTGGACGAAAACGTCGGTAAAAGTCTCGGCGAATTGGATCTTAGCGAACTTCAAGATTTTGTCGATTCTCTCGGCGGCGGACTCGGAATGAGCGTCGAGGAATACATAAAAAAAATTATCGACGGCGATTTGGGCGGCGGACCCGAAATCTTTTTCAGGCTTGCCGCGGACGTCGTTTTGAGGGATACCGCCGCGATTCTGCCCCTTTTGGCGGCGGTCGTGATAATATGTCTGTTAAGCGGCTTCGTCTCGGGCGTAACGTCGAATTTTTTAAAGAAATCCACGCGCGAAATAATTTTTTTCGTATGCTACGCGCTGGTCATTCTCATTTTGCTCAGGCAGGTCGCCGGCTATATCGACGGCGTAAAGACCCTCTTGCAAGGAATGTCGCGCCTTATGAATATCGTTTTTCCCGTTATGCTGACCCTTATGAGCGCGCTGGGCGGACACATCGGCGCGGCGGCGTATCAACCCCTTATGGGGGGGCTTGCGGTCGGGATAATCTCCGTCATAAACGCCGTCGTCGTGCCGTGTTTTATCGCGTCGATATTTTTTTCCGTCATCGGGAATATGTCGGAAACCGTTCGGTTGGAGGGCTTCCGCAATTTTTTTAAGACTTCGGCGAATTGGATTTTGGGAGGCGTTTTCACGCTATTTATGCTGTTCGTAACCGTCAAGGGCATCACGGGCGCGGCTTTGGACGGCGTTACGGTAAACGCCGTCAAGTTCGCGGTGTCAAGTTACGTGCCGATTTTGGGCGGCTATCTCTCGGACGGTTTCGATTTGGTTTTGGGCAGCCTCGTACTCGTCAAAAACGCCGTGGGCTTCACGAGCGTTATCATAATGCTGACGATGATTTTTTCGCCCGTTATAAAAATCGCGGTGTTCGTGCTGGCGTTGAAATTGCTCGCGGCGATCACCGAACCCATCGCGGACGCGCGAATCTCAAAGATGATTTCGGGGCTGGCGTCCGATATGAAACTCCTCGTCTCTTCGGTTTTGGGGGCGGGATTTATGTTTTTTTTGGTCGCGATGCTGGTCGTGATGACGGCGAACGTTTTTTAGCGTTTGGATTCGACGGACGGAAAACTCTTCGGGCTTGAAAGCGCGGTTGAAAAATTTTCATATCCGCCGCTCATCGACGCTTATTTTTAAAAAAAAGGAGAACGGTAATGCTGTCGTGGATAATTTCAATCGCGGGCGTAATGGTCTTGACGGTTCTGCTCGACATAATCCTGCCCGACGGACAGACGAATAAATACATCAAGGGGATTTTTTCCGTCGTCGTCATAACCGTCGTCATAGCCCCCGTCGCGGGGTTTTTGAAAGGCGGCGCGGATATCGGCAAACTTTTCGACTTCGCGTCGAACGCCTACGGAACGGACGAAAATTTTATATACGCCGTATACGCCGACGCGTATAAAGCGCAAGCCGCCGGAATGGCGGACTATCTGGACGGCGAGGGAATTAAGGTCAAAAACGTCGATATCGTGTTTGACCCGTCGAATAAAAAAAATATTTTGTACGTCAATATTTTTTTGGAACAATCAGTCATTGACGGGGATTCTCCGCATATAAATATTAGCGACGGAATAAAAGACGCCGTCAACAAAAGATACGGAATAAAAAAAGAGGATATAAGAGTTTTGATAATATAGAGATAAAGGGAGCGCGAAACAAAAAAACGTAAGCGTTTGACGGCGGGAAATATCGAACAAAAAAAGACGTTCGGTCGCCCCGCCCCTTAATCCCCTCCCACGGAGGGGAATTGAAAGAGAAAACGCAATCGATGCGCGTAAGCGTTTGACGGTGAGAAATATCGAACAAAAAAAAGACATAGAGAATTTTTACAACATAAACGAGGGAAAAAAATATAAAAAAAGAAAGTACAATCAACGTTTTTAGACGTTCAAAAAAGAATGCGGAATTGCGGAATAAAAAAAGACGGAATAAGGAAACGCGGAATTGCGTAACGAAAGAATGCGGAATAATGGGATACGGAAGTACGGAATGAAAGAATACGGAAGTACGGAATAAAAGAATACGGAATAAAAGAATACGGAATGAAAAAATACGGAATGAAAAAAGACGGAATAAAAGAATGCGGAATAACGGAATGCGGAATTGCGGAATAAAAAAAAAGACGGAATAAGGGTATGCGGAATGGTGAATCAACTCGTCGAAAAAAATGAAAAAAAAGAAATCCCGCAAAACGGCGAACAGTTCGCCGCAAAAATGAAGGGTTTTTACGCGCGGATCAAATCGGTCAAACATATAAAAATCATCGCCGCCGCCCTGCTTCTCGCCGCCGTCGTTTTGGCATTCGCGTCGCTGTATAAACCGTCCGTCCGACCCGCAGCCGCCGCGGGCGACCCCTTGCGCGAATTGGAAACTAAACTCGCGGATATGTTGTCCGCAATCAAGGGCGCGGGAAAGGTCAGCGTAATGATAATGTATGACGGGGGAATGGAAATCGTTACCGCCGAATCGAAAAGCGTTACCACAAACAAGACGACGGATACAAGCGGCGGCGCGGACAGAATCACCGAGAATACGACGGAAACGAGTACGCCGATCATAATCAACGAGGGCGGCAAGTCGAAGCCGATTATATTAAAGGAGATTATGCCCGAGATTTTGGGAGTTATGATCGTCGCGGAGGGCGCGGACAACGTTTCGGTGCGAATGGAATTGCTGAAAGCGGCGGCGGGGATTTTGGACGTGAACGCGGACATCATAGAGATATTTACGATGCAAAAATAATTTTGCGGAATTAACGGACGAAATTTTTAAAAAACCGAAACCAAAAATGCCGAAAGCAAAAATGCCGAAACCAAAAATGCCGAAATTAAAATGCCGGAATCAAAAAAAACGGAATCAAAAATGCCGGAATTAAAAACGCCGAAATTAAAACGCCGAAATTAAAATGCCGGAATCAAAATGCCGGAATCAAAAATGCCGGAATCAAAAACGCCGGAATCAAAAATGCCGAAATTAAAAAAATAAAAAACAAAAATAAAAAACGAAAAGGAGTTATAAAGAGAATTATGGCAACAAACAAGAAAAAAATCATCATTTTGTGCGCGATGGTGGTATTGCTCGTGGCGTCGGGCTATCTCAATTACTACCTCACCCAAAAACAACCCCCCGACGACGCGGTGAGCGACAACGCGGTCGCGACGTTCTTCGCGGCGGCAAAAGCCGAACGCACGACGAACAGAAACGGCGCGATCGATTATTACAACGCGGTCATAAATTCGGCTTCGTCCAAGCCCGAGGAAATAGAAACGGCGAAGGCGGCAAGAGATAAACTCGCCGCGTATATGGAATACGAGTCGAACGTCGAAACTTTCCTTTTCGGAAAGGGTTACGCCGCGTCGCTTGCCGCCTGCGCGGAGGGCGGTATATCGGTTACCGTCGCGGACAACGACTTGACGGCGGTCAAGGTCGCGGAAATCAAAAATTTCATCATCGAAAATACGGAATTCACGCTCGGTCAAATAAGCATAAGGTCGTATCCCGTTTAATTCGCGGAGGCGGTATATCGGTTGCCGCCGCGGAAACGGCTTGACGGCGGTCAAGGTCGCGGAAATCAAAAATTTCATCATCGAAAATACGGAATTCACGCTTGGTCAAATAAGCGTAAGGTCGTATCCCGTTTAATGATCGGGCGGAAATAAAGCCTTTGTAAATTTGAAGGCGGTAAACGCCGTAAAAAATCGGAAATTTTGCAAGCGATCGAAACGCGGTTTTGACATAATAGGCGTATCGAAGGGAGAATTTTACGGTTAAAAGCCTAAAATGCGGTAATGTTTTTTAACTTTACCGCATTTTTTAATACAATAATTATATACATTCGGTTTTTTTTATGTTATAATAGTATAAATTATGTTTATTGAAAGGTTGAGGCTGAAAGGCTTTCGGAATTACGAATCGGAAGAAGCGGATTTTTCACCCGGGCTGAACGTTTTGAGGGGCGCGAACGCGGGCGGCAAGACAAACCTCTTAGAAGCCGTATACGTCGCGGGAGTCGGCAAGTCGCTGCGAACAAACAGGGACGGCGAAACCGTCCGCTGGGGCGGCGAGGAAGCCGTCGTCAAACTCACTCTTTTCAGAGGGGGGCGCAGACACGAAATCGAAATCCGCATAGACGCGCGCGGCAAAAAAAGAGTCATCATCGACGGAATTCCGCAGGTCAAAATCGCCGAACTTTTGGGGTACTTGAATATCGTATTCTTTTCTCCCGACGAATTGAAACTCGTAAAAGAGGGACCCGCCGAAAGACGCAGATTTATGGATATCAGCCTTTGCCAGCAGAGCAAGTTGTATTTGAAAAATCTTTCGGCGTACAATAAGGCTCTCTTGCAGCGAAATAAACTGCTCAAAATGAACTACAAAAGACAGTCTCTCGACGAAATGCTCGACGTTTTTGACGTTCAGTTGGCAAAATCGGGGGCTTACGTTATGGAAATACGCGGGAGGTTCGTCGAAAATCTCAAAAAAACCGCTTCGGATTGGCATCGCAAAATCAGCGGCGGTACGGAAACGTTGACGCTGGAATACGAAACGGCGGAGGGAGCGGCGGGCTTGACGAAAGAGGAAACCGCGGAATTTTTGATCCGCGAACTGAAAAACGGACGGCAAAGGGATATCGACGCGGCGTTTACGGGGATCGGACCGCACCGCGACGACTTAAAAGCGGAGATATTCGCCGCGGACGGAAAGGATTTGAACGGCGGTATAGAAGCGCGGAATTACGTGGAGAACGACGGCTTAAACGGCGGCGGCGTATGCGCGGAAATTGAAAAAAATAAGAGTCTAAGCGGCGGTATAGAAGCGCGGACTTTCGGGGGGAACGGGGACTTAAACGGCGGCGCGGAGATTGAAAAAAACGAACGTAAAGCCGATGTAAAAAACGGAATTGACGTTAGAAAATTCGGTTCGCAAGGACAGCAGAGATCGGCGGCGTTGTCTTTAAAATTGGCGGAGATCGAGAGTTTCAGAATCGAAACGGGCGAGACGCCCGTGTTGCTTTTGGACGACGTTTTGTCGGAACTTGATTTGGCAAGGCAAAAAAACCTTATCGAAGCGGCGTCGGGGATTCAAACGATCTTGACTTGCACGCATTTCGATATAGCGGCGGAGGGACACAGAAAAGAATTCGTCATATCAAACGGAAAAATAATCGGGCGCGGCGAATATTAGGGATATAAAAAGGGCTTGACGTGTGCGGAATGAAAACGGGAAAAGAATTCGTCATACCGTACGGAAAAATAATCGGATTCAAAAAAATAAATGCCGCGTTGAAAAAGTAAGGAAATATGAGGTATATGCGCGAAAGAGTCGTTCTTGCATCGGGGTCGCCGAGGAGAGCGGAACTTTTAAAGGAAATTTTTGAGGAATTTGAGATTATTCCGCCCTTTGACGACGAAAAAACCGACGAGAAATCACCCGAAAAAGCGGTTATGGATTTGGCGGAGAAAAAAGCGGAGGAAGTTTTCCGCAGATTAAAAAAAGACGCGGAGCGGTCAAAAAAAGACGAAAAAGAAATAGCCGCTTTGACGGAGCGAAAAGACGCGGAGCGGATACGGGAAGCGGCGGACGGGCGGTTTGATAATTCCGTTTTGATTATATCTTGCGACACCGCCGTGTGTTTTAACGGGGAGTTTTTGGGTAAGCCGAAAGATAGGGCGGATGCTTTTAATACGTTGAAAAAATTGAACGGAAAGGCGCATACCGTATATTCGGGAGTATGCGTAATAAGGCGCCGTTTCGGCGGAAAAAACGACCTTGCGGAAAACGGTTTCGCAGAACGAACCGCCGAAAAAAAACGCGGTATAGAACCGCGGATTTTGAGCGGATCGGGGGAGAGGCGCGGCGCGGATATCGGGAATTTTACGGAACTTTTGAAATTGAAATTTTACGACCTTTCGGGAGTGTTTTTTAAAGAAAATTCCGACGCGGAAATAGACGAATATATAGAGCGTTTCGCGCCCTTCGATAAGGCGGGCGCATACGGGATTCAGGACGGACGGCTGGTCGAAAAATATGAGGGCAGTTATAAAAATATCGTCGGACTGCCCGTGGAAAAAATAAAAAACGAATTGCGGAAAAACGGATTTATGCGATAAGAGAAGACAATAACGGATTGTAAAAACGCCAATTTATATAAAGAAGCATTGCGGAAAAAACGGATTTATACGATAAAACGGCAATAACGAATTTTTTAAAAAACATATTTATACCGCGCGGATTCGCATAACGAAAAACGACCGTCAAAAAAACGGGTCCGCGCAACAAAAAAACGAGGATAAGCGGTATGTTGATCGATCTTGTCATAGACTTAGGCTCGGAGAGCATAAAAATTTATAAGCGCGGAGGCGGACTGATTTTGAACGAACCGTCCGCCGCCCTCGTCGATAAACGGGCAAGGAGCGTTACGCTGAGAGAAACGGGTTCGCGCGCGGTGAGGCTCGCCGCCGATATGCAGGGCGGCGCGGTATTGGTGCGCCCCATAAAAAACGCCGCCGTAGTCGACGAGGAAATCGCCGTCTTGCTGTTGAAAAATTTTTTTTATCAACTGAATATAAGACCGTCCTTTGCCGATAAAATGAGAACGGTCGTCTTGACGGGCTGCGGCTTGGCGTACGGTGACAGAAAAAATATAGAAAACGTTATGAAAAAGGCGGGCGCGCCGCGTACCTATATCATCGACGGGCTTTTCGCGCTCTACGCCTATACGGGCGTCGAAAAGGGCTTTTTCGTAGACATCGGCGGCGCGGTTTCAAACGTCGGGTTTGTCTGTCCGTCGGGAATTATCGCCGGCTGCCAGGCGGATATCGCGGGGAACGCGGTCAACGAGGAGATTTGTAAGACTTTGCTTTCGCGCCACGCGATGTATATAGGCGGCAGAACCGCCGAAAAAGTTAAACTCGCGGCGGCGGGGCAGAAAAACCGGCGCGATTTGAGGGTTTCGGTCAGCGGAAGGGATTCGTCTTCGGGGGAATACCGCGCGGTCAAGATTTTGGCGGGCGAGGTCGCGGAGTGCGTAAGGACGGTTCTCGACAAACTTATACTTTTGATCAATTCTTTACTCTCGTCGCTGCCGGCGGACGAATATAATTTCGTATGCAAAAACGGGATTTTTTTGTCGGGCGGGACGGCGCGTATCAACGGATTGCCCGAATATCTCGCCGAAAAACTCCGCTTAAAGATTATGGTCATCAAAGAGTATGAGGACGCGGCGATTATCGGCGGCGCAAAATTTTTCGAGGAAAAGGGACTGCTGAAAAATTTTATTTAGAATTGCAAGATTAAAGGCGTTTTTCAGGCTTGACCGCAAGTTCGTTTTATCGCATTATTGCTTAATGCGTTAGACTAAACGGAAGGGCGGTAAAACGCGAAAACCGAAGTTAAAAAATGCGGAATTTTCCACGGTATAGAACCGCGGAAAACGGGATATAAAAAAGTAAAATCCCACGGTATAGGACCGCAAAAACGGGATATAAAAAAGTAAAATCCCGCGGTATAGAACCGCGAAAACGGGATATAAAAAAGTAAAATCCCGCGGTATAGAACCGCGGAAAACGGGATATAAAAAACAAAGGAAACACAAACGGAAAGCAAACGAAAAATATACAAAAAAAGACAAAAAACAAACGGATAACAGACAAAAAAAACAAATAAAAAGCGATGAAAATAACTTATAATAAGACGACAAATAAATTATATTCGGAGGAAAAAACATTATGACAAAAAAGAGCGTGAAAATCATTTTGATCGGATTGATTCTCGTTATGTGCGTCGGATTGACCGCGTGTTTTCCCTTTCAAACGGGCAAATCCGCCTACGAAATCGCCGTCGAAAACGGTTTCGTCGGAACGGAGAGCGACTGGCTGGAAAGTCTCACGAGGGGCAAGTCCGCCTACGAAATCGCCGTCGAAAACGGTTTTGCCGGTTCGGAGAGCGATTGGCTGGCAAGCCTGAAAGGTTCCGCCGGAAAGGACGGCGCGGACGCGCCCGACGAGACGATCGAAGATATCTACGACGCGTATAAAAACAAGGGCGGAGAGTTGTCGTTCGAGGAGTTTTTAAAGGAATTTTTGACGGGCTACGGTGAGACGGGCGGCGGCGGAGCGGCATACGCGGCAAGCGCCGCGCTGCGTTCGACGGTCGTCATTCATTCATATTTCGGAGCGGAGGGGAGCGCGGGCGCGGGCGTGATTTTTTCGCTTGACCGCGTTTCGGGGACGGCTTATATCGTTACGAATTATCACGTCATCTACGACGGAACGAAAACCCCGTCTAAAATCGAGGTGATTTTGTACGGACGCGAAAACTATTTCAAACCGGGCGGCGCGCCGCTTTACGGTATGACCGCTTCGCTTATCGGCGGATCGGCGGAGAACGATATCGCCGTGCTTTTGGTCGCCGATAACGACCTTTTGAAAAGCGAATTCGTTACGGCGGCCGCCGTAGCCGATTCGGACGGAATATATCCCGGAGATACCGTTTTGGCGGTGGGCAATCCTTCGGACAAGGGGCTTTCGGTAACCGCCGGAATAGTCAGCCAAGATTCACAGATCGTCAATATGGATAAACTCGACGGAACAAGCGGAACTATGCAAATGCGTTTGATCAGAATCGACGCGCCCGTCAACAGCGGCAATTCGGGAGGAGGCTTGTTCAACGCGGACGGCGAATTGATCGGAATCGTCAACGGTAAAATGGTCAGCGTCATAGAGGAGGATAACGGCGATTTGACCCCGACGAATATAGAAAATATCGCGTATGCGATCCCGTCGAACGCGGCGGTTGCGGTCGCGGAAAATATCAGAAACGCGAATAACGGAAAGGGAAGCAAGGTCGTTATCGGCATAACGATCACGGCGCGCGAGGGGGCGGCGGTCTATGACCCCGATACTCAAAGAACGAATCTCATTCAAAAAGTCGTGATCGAGAGTACGGTTTTCGGATCGTTGGCGCACGGAAAACTGCAAGCGAACGACGAGATTTTGAGCGTGAAAATACTTGACGCGGCGAATAACGCCAAAGCCGAAAAGACGATCACGCGCTCGCATCAGTTGAAAGATATGCTGTTGAACGTCAGAGTCGGCGATAAGATTGTCGTTTCGGTGAAAAGGGGAAACAATACCTTAGACGTAACGATGAACGCGGCGGCGGGAGCGTTCCAAGCGTTTTAGTTTTCTTTAAAAATTCCGAACGGAAAAAAGATAAAAAACGGCGGTATAGAACCGTCGTTTTTTGACACGGAAAACGCATGGTTTTTGAGGGTTGATATGAATTATATAAATTATGTTATAAAAGGTTTTTGGATTGAAGGGAATCATATAAATTGTGTTATAAAAATAAAAAAATAAAAAATATTGAGATAGATATTGCCAAATCTTATGAAATGTGATATAATAAACATAATAAAAAAATCAATTCAAAGCAAAAAAATCGATTCAAAACAAAACGGAAAGCAAATAATGAAATAATTAAGTAATTAAAAATAAAAGTTATCGGGATAGATTTTGGCAAAGTTATAGAAATAAAGTTTGGCGAAGTCAAAATTAGTAAAGCCATAAAAACAAGTTTTAGTAAAGCCATAAAAACAAGTTTCGGTAAAGCCATAAAAATAAGTTTTAATAAAGTCATAAAAATAATATCGAAAACGCGAGGGCAAGATGCTTCCAAAGGAAATTAAGGATCCGATTTATCTCTTTCACAACGGCACGAACTATGAGGCTCACAGGCTTTTTTCGCCGCGGAGGGCGGTTTTGGACGGGGAAGAGGGGTTTGTTTTCCGCGTTTGGGCGCCCGACGTCGAGAGCGTTTCGATCGCGGGCGATTTCAACGGCTGGGATAAGGAAAAAAATCCTATGCGAAAGATTTCGGACGAGATTTACGAGGGGTTTGTACCCGGTTTGAAGGTCTTTGACACATATAAATATTGCTTGACGGACAAAAAGGGCGGGGAGGTTTTTAAAGCCGACCCTTACGCCTATCACGCCGAAACCGCGCCACAAAACGCCTCTAAGTTATATGATATCGGCGGTTTTTTGTGGAGCGACGCGGACTGGATGAGGGCGCGGGAGAGTTTCTCGCCCTATTCCGCGCCTATAAATATATATGAAATGCACTTGGGATCCTGGCGCAAAAATCCCGACGGAAGCGTGAAAAGTTACGGTATGATCGCGGACGAATTGATTCCGTATATAAAGGAGACGGGCTATACGCACGTCGAATTGCTCCCCGTTACGGAGTTTCCATTCGACGGAAGTTGGGGCTATCAGGTTACGGGAATGTTCGCGCCGACTTCGCGCTTCGGAACGCCTCACGACTTTATGTCCTTCGTCGACAGACTTCATAAGGCGAAAATCGGCGTAATTCTCGACTGGGTAGCCGCGCATTTCCCAAAAGACGAACACGGGCTTTTTGAATTTAACGGAAAAAGTCTGTATGAATATACCGACCCTTTAAAGCGCGAGCATTACGACTGGGGAACGATGGTCTTTGACTACGGACGCAAGGAAGTCAAGAGTTTTTTGATCTCGTCCGCCGAATATTTCGCGGAATTTTATCATATCGACGGAATCAGAGTGGACGCCGTCGCCTCTATGCTCTATCTCGACTACGGAAGACAGAGCGGCAAATTCGCGAAAAATAAGGACGGGGGAAACTATAACTTGGAAGCGATAGAGTTTCTGCGCGAACTAAACACCGTCTTGCTGTCGCGGCATAAGGGGCTGCTCATGATCGCCGAAGAATCCACCGCCTTTCCGCTAATCACAAAACCCGCCTACGACGGAGGGTTGGGCTTTAATTTTAAATGGAATATGGGCTGGATGAACGACACTCTCAGTTACGCCGCCTTAGATCCGTTTTTCAGAAAGGATAACCACAACCTTTTGACCTTTCCGATCACTTACGCTTACGCGGAAAACTATATACTGCCCTTTTCGCACGACGAGGTGGTTCACGGGAAGCGTTCGATGATAAACAAAATGCCCGGAAGTTACGGGGAGAAATTCGGCGCGCTCAAAGCCCTTATGTCGTATATGATCGCCGAACCCGGAAAAAAATTGCTCTTTATGGGCGGGGAATTCGCGCAGTTTATCGAATGGGACTACAAAAAGGAATTGGATTGGGGGCTTTTGGAATACCAAAAACACAAAGAGTTTCATAATTATATCAAGGCGTTGAATAAACTATACCTAAGGTGCAAGCCGCTCCACGAAAACGATTGCTCTTTTAACGGGTATAAGTGGATCGTCGTGGACGATAAAACGCAAAATATTATCGCGTTCAAGAGGTTCGATTCGAAAGGGAATTATATAATAGCCGTTATAAATTTCTCGCCCGTGGAAAGACAAAAATATGATATCGGAATGTCGGACGAGGGAACTTATAAGGTGATTTTGAATAGCGACGCCGCGGAATTCGGAGGAAAAACCGAATCGAATTCCGTCATAAGGGCGAGAAAAGCGAAAAAGAAAACACACGGGGAAGATTTTTTGATCAGACTAAAAATCCCGGCGAACGGCGCGATGTTTATCAGAAAAGTGTCGCCGCGAACGGCAAAAACCGAAAAAAAAGGCAAAGCCGAAAAGTAATATAAAAAAGTAAAAGGGCAAAAGCCGAAAAATAATATGAAAAAATAAAGTAAAACGGCGGAAACCGAAAAATAGTATAAGGGATTAAAACAAAGGGAGAAAAGCCGAAAACAATATGAGAGAATAAAATAAAAGGGACAAAAGCCGAAAATAATATGAGAGAATAAAGCAAAAGGGGCAAAAGCCGAAAATAATATGAGAGAATAAAATAAAAGGGACAAAAGCCGAAAATAATACGAAAAATTAAAGCCGAAAAGGAAAAAATAATGTCAGGCTTTTCGGGAATTTAAAAAGCGTTTTGCAAATCAAAAAGGACAAACAAATAAAACGAAAGGGGGAATATCGTAAGTTATGAATCAAAAAAAAGAATGCGTCGCAATGCTGCTTGCGGGCGGGCAGGGAACAAGACTCGGCGTTTTGACGGAACACGTCGCGAAACCAGCCGTACCGTTCGGCGGAAAATACCGAATCATCGACTTTACGCTGTCTAATACTATCAATTCGCATATCGATACCATAGGCGTTTTGACACAGTATCAGCCGTTCGAGTTGAATACCTATATCGGCAACGGTCAGCCTTGGGATCTCGACCGTTTGAACGGAGGAGTTTTTGTCCTTCCGCCCTTTATGCGCGCGGGTTCGGGCGAATGGTACAAGGGGACGGCGAACGCAATATATCAAAATATCGCCTTTATCGACAGATATAACCCCGAATACGTCCTCGTCCTCTCGGGCGACCATATATATAAAATGGACTATTCGCTGATGCTCTCCGGTCATATCAAAAATAAGGCGGATTGCACGATCGCCGTCTTTGAAGTTCCGATCGAACAAGCGTCGAGATTCGGAATTATGAACACGGACAAGGATAACCGCGTTACGGAATTCGCCGAAAAACCCAAAGAACCGAAAAGCAATAAGGCGAGTATGGGAATCTATATATTCAATTGGAAAAAACTCCGCGCGTATTTGGTCGACGACGAAAACGACAAAAATTCACAGAACGATTTCGGAAAAAATATCATTCCGAATATGCTCGGCAACGGCGAAAGACTGTTCGCCTATTCTTTTAAGGGATATTGGAAGGATGTGGGGACGATTTCCAGCCTCTGGGAGGCGAATATGGATCTGCTCGACAAAAATTCGGGTCTGAACCTCAACGACTCCGCATGGAAAATCTATGCCAGAAACTCCGCCGAACCGCCGCACTATGTCGGCGAAAACGGCACGCTCAAAAACTCGTTGGTCAGCGAGGGGTGCGAAATCGACGGAACTTTGAAAAATTCCGTTTTGTCGCATAGTTCGGTCGTCGGACGCGGCGCGGTAATCGAAAATTCAATCGTTATGCCGGGAGCGGTGATCGACGAAAACGCCGTCGTAAAATACGCCATAGTCGGCGCGGGCGCGCATATAAAAAAGAACGCCGCGGCGGGAGAAGACTTGAACGGTCCGAACGGAAAAGGCGAATGGGAAATCGCGCTGATAGGTCCGGACAAGACGGTCGAAGCGGGCGCGGTCGTGAAAAAGGGCGAGATGGTTTAAGCCCTTGAAAAACGCGGTATAGAACCGCGGAAAACGTTATAAAAAAAAGGAGAAATTTGGTATATGAATATAATGAGCGTTTTGTTCGCGAGCGATAACGAAAATAAACTGAACGAATTGACGATACATAGGACGACCGCGTCGCTGCCCTTTTGCGGACGGTACCGGCTGATCGATTTTATACTGTCAAACCTCGTCAATTCGGGAATCACGACGATCGGAATCATCGCGAGAAATAATTATAATTCCCTTATGGACCATATCCGTATGGGCAGGGATTGGGATCTGAACAGAAAAAACAGCGGTATAGCCGTGTTTCCCCCCTTCGTAACTAACTCTTCGCGCGATCTGTATAAGAGTAAAATCGAAGCCCTTTACAGCGTCGCCGACTATATCAAATGGGCGAAAGAGGACTATATCCTCATCACGAACGGGAATATCGCGTATAATTTCGATTTTGAAAAACTCTCCGACTACCATACCGAAAAAAACGCCGATATAACTATGCTGACATACAAAACGACCGCGGCGGCGCGCCGTATCCTCCCCAAAATCGACAAAAACGGCAGAGTTTCCGAAATCGTCTTGTCCGGCGTGTCCGCGTCGTCCGTCGTGGACGTCGCGATGAACGTTTATCTTATGAAAAAAAGTTTGCTTTTGGATTTGGTTCAGGCGGCTTTCAATAAGGGGCAGTCGGATTTTGAAAAGGATATTTTGCTTGCAAAAACGCACGAATTGAAAATTTTTGCCTATGAGGCGAAAGGTTTCGTCGCGGTCATCGACGACATAAAAAGTTATTACTACGAGAGTATGAAACTCCTCGACAAAAAAACGCGCGACGGGCTTTTCGACGGCGGCGGCAATATATATACAAAGGTAAAAGACAGCGCGCCCACGGTCTACGGCGATAAAGCGTCGGTGAAAAATTCGCTGATCGCCGACGGCTGCAAAATTAACGGCAGCGTGGAAAATTCGATCCTGTTCAGAGGCGTAAATATCGAGGAGGGAGCGAGAGTCGCAAACTCCATAATTATGGAAAACGGACAGATTTTGAATAACTCAAATATGAGTTACGTCATAACGGACAAAAACGTCGTCGTAAAGGAAAACCGGACGATATCGGGCTTCGAGACATACCCGATCGTTATCGTAAAGGATAAGATAGTGTAGGATAGACGGCATAGCGCGGTTAAAAAATCTATAAATTCGTTAAAAAAATAACGTGTAACGCTTAAAAAATCTATAAATCCGTTAAAAAAATAACGCGTTTTAAATTAAAAGTCAAAATATCCGTTTTAAAAAGACGGCTAATGTAAAAAATCTTAAATAACAGTGAGGATGCAAACAGGTGGAAACAGAAAAAAGAAAACAAGGGTCAAATAAAAAACCCGCAAGTACGGAAACACCGCAAACGGCGGACGCCGCCCCGAAAAAAAGAGGACGTCCGTTGAGATTTGATTATCCCGCCCGCGACGACGGGGCGGAAAAAACCGCGAAAAAACAAGACGCGGAAATCATGGAAAACAAAGAAAAAACGGAAAACCTTGAAGCCGCGGAAATCATCGCGGCGGCTTTGGAAAGCAAAGAAGTGGAAAATATCGAAATCGTATTTTCGGGCGGCGAAAAGGACGTCCCTAAAAAGCGGGGCGGCAGACGTAAGACCGTAAAAGCGGAAGGAGCGGAGGTTATCGCGGCGGCTTTGGAAAGCAAAGAAGTGGAAAATATCGAAATCGTATTTTCGGGCGGCGAAACGGACGTTCCCAAAAGGCGCGGCGGCAGACAAAAAGCCGTAAAAGCGGAAAGCGCGGAAGCGATATCGGAAAGCAAAATTGACGTTCCCAAAAAGCGGGGCGGCAGACGGACGACCGTGAAAATTCAAGCCGGTGAAACGGTGATTTTTGATAGCGGAAAAGGCGGTATAGAAGCGGATTTTCCGACGGTCAAAACCGATGAAAAAACCGTTCACGCATACGACGGCGAAACGGAAATTAAAGCCGGGAATAAAGCAAACGAAACGGAAATAAAAATCGAAAACGGAACAAACGAAGCGGAAATAAAAGCAGGAAGCGAAACAAACGAAACGGACGCGAAAGGCGGATATGCCGTCGGAAACGAGAGCGGCGAAGCGGAAATTAAAGCCGGAAGCGAAACAAACGAAACGGAAACGGAAAGCGGATATGCCGAAACAAACGAAACGAACCAAACGGAAATTCAATACGGCGCGAAGCCTTTGAAAATCCTTTTCGCCGCCTCGGAAGCCGGTCCGTTCATTCGTTCGGGCGGTTTGGGCGACGTCGCCGCGTCTTTGCCTAAGGCGTTGAAAAGGAACGGAAACGACATCAGAGTTATTCTTCCGCTCTATCTCGACATCGATTGGAGCCTGCGCTCAAAACTGACCTACGTCGGATCGGTCTATGTTCCGCTCAGCTGGCGGCGGCAGTATTGCGGAGTTTTCACGACGGAATGCGACGGCGTAACCTACTACTTTATCGACAACGAATACTATTTCAAAAGAAACGGGATTTACGGACACTTTGACGACGCGGAGAGGTTCGCTTTCTTTTCAAAGGCGGTTTTGGCGTCTATGGCGGTTACGGGATTCTATCCCGAAATACTGCACGTCAACGACTGGCAGACCGCCCTCGCCCCCGTGTTCCTCGACGTGTTTTACCGCTTTGGTGAATATAATAATATAAAGACGGTTTTCACGATCCACAATATCGAATTCCAGGGCAAATACGGAATAAATATCGGAGAGGACATCATCGGAATCGACAAAAACGCTATGCGTCTCGTCGAGTATGACAAATGCGTAAACTTTATGAAGGGAGCGATCGAGTCGTCGAACGCCGTTACCACGGTCAGCAAGACCTATTCGACGGAAATTTTAGATCCGTTTTATTCATACGGCTTGGAGGGAATTTTAAAGCAAAGACAGTATAAAATTTCCGGAATAGTCAACGGTATAGACACGTCGTTTTACGACCCCGGAACCGATCCCGCGCTGCTCAAAAATTATAACGCGGAAACGCTTGAAAATAAACGCGAAAATAAGAAAAACCTTTTGGATATGCTTTGCCTGCCCTACGCGGCGGAGCGTCCTCTCATCGGAATGGTTACGCGCCTCACCTCGCAAAAGGGCTTGGATTTGGTCTCGAAAGTCGCGGAGGATATCTTGGGGAAAGACCTCTCTCTCGTCGTCTTAGGCAAGGGCGATTGGAAATATGAGACGATGTTAAAGGATTTGGAGAATTACTATCCGAACAAAATAAAAGCGGTCATAGGCTTTTCGACCGATATCGCGTCGAAAATCTACGGCGGAGCGGACTTTTTGCTTATGCCGTCGAGATTCGAGCCTTGCGGACTCAGCCAGATGATCGCTATGAGATACGGAACCGTGCCGATCGTGCGCGAAGCGGGCGGTTTGAAAGACACCGTGGAGGCGTATAACTACGTTACGGGACGCGGAAACGGATTTACGTTTAAGAGTTACGACGCATACGATATGCTGGACGCGATCACGCGCGCGATCGACGTATATCACGACAAGGAAGAGTATTTGAAAGTCGTGAAAAACGGTATGAAAAGCGATTTTTCGTGGGCGGAATCGGCGAGAAAATATGAGGAATTGTATAGGAATATTTAAATTATACTAATTAAACTTTTAATCCGTACACCGTACGGATTAAAAGCCGCCCTCATACGTGAAGACGAATAAAACAAGGAAAGAAGGGAATATCACAAGAAGGGAAAAATAAAAAACAAACGGAGATTTTGGATGAAAAAAACACTTGAAACAACTATCGTACTTGAAGTAAGCGAGAAAAAAGTCAAAAAGAAAGCGGACGAAAACGCGGCGGTGAATGCCGGGAAAGAAGTAAAGAAAGAAAAAAACGCGGCAATTAATGCCGAAAGCAAAGCAAAGAAAGAAAAAAGCGCGATAATTAATGCCGGAAGCAAAGCGAAAGCGAACAAAAACGCGGCGATTAATGCCGAAAGCAAAGCAAAGAAAGAAAAAAACGCGGTAATTAATGCCGAAAGCAAAGCAAAGAAAGAAAAAAACGCGGCGATTAATGCCGAAAAGGAATTAAAGAAAGGTAAGGGCGCGGATGTAAGTTCGGCGTTCGACGCCGCGAGATTTTCGGACAGTCTTGTCGGACAGATGAAAAAAATGTTCGGAATTATGCCGGGCGAAGCGCAAAACGAACAGATGTATAAAGTCCTCTGCACCGTCGTCAAGGATATTTTGACCTCGAAAAGAGTGGCGTTTAAGGAAAAAATGCGCGCGCAAGGGACAAAACAGGTCTATTATATGTCCGTCGAATTTCTGCTCGGAAAATCTTTGAAAAATCACCTTATGAATCTCGGGATCACGGGCGGCGTAGCGGAGGTTTTGAAAGGTTTGGGGTTCGACCTCGACGGTCTTTGCGAAATCGAACAGGACGCGGGACTCGGAAACGGCGGCTTAGGACGTCTCGCCGCCGCGTATATGGACGCGCTGACCTCGGAGGGCTATGCCGCGACGGGCTTTTCGATCAGATACGACTACGGAATTTTTAAGCAGAAAATCGTAGACGGCTGGCAGTTGGAACTGCCCGACGAATGGCTCAACGAAGGGGGCGTTTGGCTTGCTCCGCGCGTTGAGGATACTTTTGAAATCAAGTTCGGGGGCAGGGTCGACGAGGAGTGGAACGACGGAAAATTGTCCGTAAAACAACGGGACTATACCGCGGTTTTGGCGGTTCCATACGATATGAACGTCTCGGGCTATAACTCGGGCGCGGTCAACACCCTCAGGCTTTGGAGCGCGAAAGCGCCCGTCGATTTTGACTTGAAATTGTTTTCGCAGGGCGAGTTTGTCAAGGCGACGGAGAGCAAGTCGTACGCCGAAAGCATTTCAAAAATTCTCTATCCCGCGGACAATCACTACGAAGGCAAATCTTTGAGATTGAAACAGCAGTATTTCTTTGTTTCCGCGTCCGTTCAGAGCATTTTAAAGAAACATTTGAAGTATAACTATCTCAGCAACCTCCCCGAAAAGGTCGCGATTCACATCAACGACACACACCCCGCGCTGTGCGTTCCCGAACTTATGAGGATTCTTTTGGACGAATATTCATATTCGTGGGAGGACGCGTGGAACATAGTCAAGGGGACGGTTTCATACACGAACCACACCGTTATGGCGGAGGCGTTGGAAAAGTGGCCGAAAGAACTTTTCAGGAGTCTTTTGCCGAGAATATACCAGATCACGGAAGAGATCGACAGACGTTTCAAAGAGGAGATCGGCGCGTTTTTTCAAAACGACGGCGGAGCGGTCTATCGGAACGCGATCATTCAAGGAAACGATATCTGTATGGCGAATCTCTGCGTCGCCGCGTCGCACACCGTCAACGGCGTTTCCGCGCTGCATTCAAACATATTGAAGGAGAGCGTTTTTAGGGATTATTACCTTATGCGCCCCGAGATATTCACGAACGTTACGAACGGCATAACGCACAGACGCTGGCTGCTGCTCGCCAACCCGAAACTTTCCGGACTTTTGACCGATACGATCGGGGACGGTTTTGTCAGGGATGCCGCGGAATTGAAAAAATTTGAGAAATATAAGGACGACAAGGGCGTTTTATTGAGTTTGGACGCGATCAAACGGAGCAACAAAATCCGTCTTGCCGAATATATTAAGACGGCGAACGGCGTAACCGTCAACCCCGACGCTATTTTCGACGTTCAGGTCAAAAGACTTCACGAGTATAAAAGACAACTTTTGAACGCGTTGAATATCTTGAATCTCTATATGAAGTTAAAGGAAAATCCGAATCTCGATATCAATCCGCGCGTGTTCGTTTTCGGCGCGAAGGCGGCGTCGAGTTATACGATGGCGAAGCAGATCATAAGATTTATCTATCAACTTTCGGTCTTGATCAACAACGACGCGGACATAAAGGACAAAATCAAGGTTGTGTTTTTGGAAAATTACCGCGTTACGCTCGCCGAATTGATTATCCCCGCCGCGAACGTCAGCGAACAAATCTCCGTCGCCGGAAAGGAAGCGTCCGGAACGGGAAATATGAAGTTTATGATCAACGGCGCGGTTACGATGGGGACGATGGACGGGGCGAATATAGAGATTTTTGAGAACGTGGGGGAGGAGAATATCTTTATTTTCGGACTTCAAGCGAACGAAATCGAGGATTTGCGTCCGAACTATAATCCGACGTATTATTATAATCACAATCTCGAACTGAAACGCGTTATAGACGCGCTGAATTCGGGAATCGCGGGGGTTTCGTTCCGCGATATCGCGGACAGTTTGACGATCGGGGTCTACGGGAAGGCGGATCCGTATTTCGTTACGGCGGACTTCGGGGCGTATTCGGAGGCGCAGGCGCGGCTCGACAAGGCGTATAACGACGGGATCGGGTTTAATAGAATGTCCTTGATGAATATCGCGAACGCGGGCTTTTTCGCCGCCGACAGGAGCGTAACCGAATACGCGGACAGGATTTGGAAAATCAAAAAGGTTTAGGATTTTAACGTAAAGAATTCAAGAAAAAACGCGGTATAGAACCGCGGAAAGATCGGAATAGCAAAAAAGAAAAGATTCCGTTCATAAGGTCGCCCCACCCCTTTATCCCCTCCCACGGAGGGGAATATGCGATTTCGTAATTAAAAAAAGATTTTAAACGGCGTTTAATTCAAAAAAACCGCTCGGTGAAATTATCCGAACGGTTTTTTTATTTGTTTTGATTGATTATATGATTATATTTTACGTCATAGGGTTTCGTTTAGGGCGAGATATTTTCGGCGTTAAAAGAGTCTGCCGCTTTAATTACTTCACTTCATAAATTCCGTTTAGGTTGCGGTATTTTTGCGCGGCGTCCAATCCGTAGCCCACGACATACCTGTCGGAGTCTAATTTAAACGCGGTATAGTCGGCGTTCACGTCCACTTGACGGCATGGTTTGTCGAGCAGGCAGGCGATTTTGAATTCTTTGACATTTTTATCCGAAAAGAAGCGTTTCAAATATTGAAGCGTATAGCCGCTGTCCACGATATCCTCGACGATCAAGACGCGCTTTCCCTCAACGTTTTCCCTAATGTCTTGAAGGAGGGTAACCTTTCCCGAGGACGACGTAGCGTCGCCGTAAGAAACCAGCGAAACGAAGTCCAGCCGAACGTCGTATTCCTCCAATTCGCGCACGAGGTCGACGAAAAACATTATCGCCCCTCTCAAAACGCAAAGACAAACGAGGGTTTCGTTTTTCGGAAGCCATTTTTTTATCTCGTCCGCAAGTTCTTTGATCCTTGCGCGGACGGTTTCTTTGCCGTAAATCTCTTGTAATTCCATAAAAATCCTTTTTAATATTTTCAATAGCAATTAGCGCGGAATGCGGGAGAAAAACTTTTTGAATAAAGTTTTTCCCCGTATCTTTTATCTAAACTTTTATTAAAAGTTTTTGAGAGAGGGCGCGGGAGAGAATCTTTTTTCAAAAAGTTCTCTCCCGCATTCTTTTAAATAAAAATTTGATAGTTCTAAGTTTGTGTGATGATTTTGCTTGACCGGTATGACTTTTTATCGCACAGATTTAGAACTCCAGCCGCTTTTATATGCTTTGCGGCAATAAGAAATAGAGGAGGAACAAAACGACGATGATACCCGTTACAAGCGAGATCGGCCATTTCGGTTTTTCGCCCGCGGATTTTTTGAATTTTACGATATCGACGACATAGCAGACGAGAGAGATCAAGACATACGAGATGATGCCGAGACCTATGCCGTTGGTGATCGAGTAGGTGAGGGGCATTCCGATTATGATGATAAAGGCGGGAACGGCGACGCGTACGTCGTGAAAGTCGATATCCTTGACCCGTCCGATCATCAGCACGCCCACATAGACCAGCGCGGACGCCGCCGCCGCGGACGGAATAAACGCGAAGACCGGGAGGACAAAGATCGAGAGGAGGAAAAGCCCCGCGACGACAAGGGCGGTAAAGCCCGTTTTGCCCCCGACGGCGACGCCCGCGCCCGATTCGACGAAAGTCGTAACGGTGGAAGTTCCGAACACCGCGCCCGTAACCGTCGCGATCGAATCGGAATACATAATCTTTGAATAGTTTAAGGGTTTGCCCGTTTTGTCGATCAGACCCGCGTTCGACGCGCAGCCCACGACCGTTCCGATCGTGTCGAACATATCGATCATCGAGAAGGTTATAATCAAAACTATGACGGTGAAAAGCGAATTCGCGGGGAAGTCAAAGCCGCCCTTAAAAAGCATTCCGAACGCGCCCTCCGTGTCGCTGAAACTGAAAAATTTTCCGAAATTTTCCCAGAATTTCCACGAAACGCCGCCGCTGCCCGCTATGACGTCAAAATCGACCACGCCCAAAGGCATCGCCAAAACCGTCGCCGCAAGTACGCCGATTATGATCGCGCCCTTGACCTTGTAGCGCGACAAAACCGCGATCACGATAAGACCGAAAAGACAGACGACCGCGTTCGCCGCGAGAGCCAGAGCCTCGGGATTGCTCCAAGAATTAAAAGAAACAAGTTTTACCAGCGTTCCCGCGGGGTCGCCGATGATGACTTTTGCGTTTTGAAGACCGATAAAAGCGATAAAAAGACCGATTCCCACGGGAATCGCCGACCGTATCGCGGGAGGGATTCCGTCAAAAATCTTTTCTCTCGCGGTTATGTATTCGCCCGTTTCCGCGTTTTTTCCGACGGGAACGAACGAAACGAGAAGGAATATCAAGCCCGACAAAAACACTATCGCCATAAGGTTTTGATAGGTAAATGCCGTGCCCGTGCCGAAAGCCGCCGCGATCATAAGACCGCCGATCATAGCGTTCAGCCCCATACCGGGCGCTTGCGCGAAGGGTACTTTTGCGAGGACGGCGAGCAGGAGGGTTCCGACGATCGCGCCGAAAGCCGTCGCGATAATGAGAGCCGCCGTGCGGTCAAAGCCGAGCGCGCCGAAGCCTTGCATCATAACCGGGTTTACGGTCAAAATGTACGCCATAGCGAGAAAGGTTGCGATTCCGGCGAAAGTTTCGATTTTAAAAGAACTGCCTCTTTTGGAAATTTCGAAAAAGTCGTCGAGTTTCTTTTTGAACGGGTTCATAGACAAAATTTCTCCTTAAAATTATTTTTATCCTTTTTAGGATATTATATATAATAACTTATGATATAGGGTAAAGTCAAACGATTTTCGATTGTTTTCGACAAAAAAATCAAAAAATACGGGATAGAAGCGTATGAAAACCAAAAAAACACGCGATATAAAAACTAAAAAATCCGTTCTGAAAAGAAAGAAATAAAGTTTTAAAAAATACGATATAAAAGCGTATGAAAACCAAAAAAACGGCGGTATAGAACCGCGTAAAAATGAAAAATACATATCTAAAAAAGGCAGAAAAAATCTAAAAAAACGGAGATACAGAACCGCGTAAAAATTAAAAAATACATACTTAAAAAAGGTATAAAAAAATTCAAAAAAACGGATATACAGAACCGCGGAAAAATGAAAAATACATATCTAAAAAGGCAGAAAAAATCCAAAAAAACGGCGGTACAGAACCGCGGAAAAATTAAAAAATACGCGGTAAATAAAGCGCGTATTTTTAACGCGTATATGTTAAATGATTTCTATAATTCCGCGGGGAGGTTCGCGCCCAATTCGACCAAAATAACGTCGTTTCCGATCTTGCAGATGTTGCACCACGGAACAAAAATGTTGTTGTCCGCGCCGCCCTTAAAGAGTTTTCGTTCGCCGGGCGCGACAAACCCCAATATCTTTCCCGTCCCCGTCATCACGACGTCGATCAGTCTGCCGAGTTTTTTCCCGTCGGCAATGTTTATGATTTCTTTTTCGCGAAGTTCGCCGAACGTCAAATCCATAAATTTTGTTCCGCTCCTTAAAAACCCTATCGGGAATACCGATATACCAATTTAAAATCAAACGTATGTTTTGATTCCAAAGTTTAACCGCTATATATTATACAGCTATATATTGTATTGTTCCGTTGTTCAAATTATGCCGGAAATTATGGAGAATTATGAGGAAAAAACGGAAAGCGGCGAACGGATAAATGCGTTTTTATGTATGCGTTTAAGCGTTGTTCCGAAAAAAGACGGGTAAAACCGTATATTTTTAACGCGATTCTAAACGCGAAACGGCATAAGCGGAAAAAAATTTTCAAAAAAGATAAAAAACTTTCGGATAGGCATTGTCAAAGCGCGGGATTTATGGTATAATAACAACATAATATATTACACGGAGAATATGCGGTATTTTGCGCGGAAGCCGAAATCGGAAGTTTAAGGAAAAAGCATGGAATATAATTTTATGACGCTGTCAAAACTCTGGGCGGACTATATCCCCGACGCCGTTCCGACGGAGACCGCCGCGGTCGGCGAATCGGAGAACGACGGCATAGTTAATCGAAAGATATATTTTACATCGGAAAAGACGGGAGACGGCGAGGTCAGAGTTTTTTGCTCCCTGTCTTTTAAGCGCGGCTGCGATATGAAAACCGCCGTCGTCTATGCCGGCGACCTCTTTCGCGGAAGCGATAAGGTTATGACGAGGAGTTTAGCCGAACGCGGAAATCTCGTCGCGGATATAGATTTCGGCTTTAAGGACGGCGAACACCGCACGTCATACCCGAAAAGTTTGTCTTTCGGCGTCCCCGACGAAAAATCGCGCGCGTACGCTTTCGCCGAACCCGACGCAAAGCACACGTCCCGGTATGTCTGGGCAAAAATTTTGCGCCGCGCCGCCTACTTCGTCAAGACCGAATACGGCTCGGAAAATATAATCTTGATCGGCGAAGCGTCCGCTTGCGGAGCGGCGTTTATGGGCGGTATAGATCCGCTTTTTTCGGGGCTTGCGACCATATTCGGAAGCGGCTATTCCGCTTACGGCGGCATATATAAATACGGCAAAAAAGAACTCGTAATCGACGAGGAAAGACAATGCTTTATCGCGGGAGCGGACGCGCAGACATACGCGAAATTTATAGATAAACCCGTCTTGATGCTCCTCTCGACCAACGGCTCATACGGCGATTTTGACAGAGCGGCGGATCTATTCGGCATCTTTCCGGGAGAGAAAAAAATGATCGTCGGGGCGCAAATGCAGGATTGCATATCGGTTGAAGCCGCCGAAAATCTCTTTAAATGGATTGAAAATATCCCCTTGAAAATTCCGCCGAAAAGCACGCCCGCGGGCGAGATCGTAAGGAGCGGCGGCAAGTATTATTTCAACGTAACGACGCCCGATTTCGACGGTATAGAACCGCCGGTTGTATATTACAGCACGACGGATACCGAACCGTTTTTCCGCGAATGGAAAAGCGTAAAAGCCGAGGAAACGGCGAACGGCGAATTTATCGCGCGGCTGCCCGTAACGCCCCGCGCCAAGATAATTTTTGCTTTCGCGAATATATCTTACGCCGACGGCGATTTGATTTCGTCGAGAGAGTACGCCCTAAGGCTCGACGCGCGCGGCTTAGACGAGGACGGCGGCTTTAAAAACCGCGTCGTATATTCGGGCGAGACGGGCGTGAACTTTTTTCCGAAAGGACGCGGATTGATCGTTTCGGGCGGCGCGCAAACCGCCGCGGGCGCGTACGGGATCAAGGGCATTATGGCGTCCGACGGAGGAATTTTGAATTACAGCATAGGCGGCTGCGACACGGACGGAAACGTCGCGGCGATTCAAGCCGACGTATATACGACGGTCGATAAGGATTTTTATATATCCTTGCATACGCGCGGAGAGGACGGCGAAAAAAAATATACCTGCCCCGTAAACGTTCAGGGTGGCGCGGAATGGCGGAGAATTTCTATCGAACCGCGTATGTTTAAGGACGCGTCTTTAAGCCCGTTGGAGAGTTTCGCGGAGGCGAAAATTTTGGAAATCGACGATGCGGAAGGGGTTATATTCAACAATATTTTGTTCGTATAAAACGCCGCGTATTTAAAAACGCGGAATAAAAAAGAGCGGAAAAACAATAAAAAATAACACAAAAAATGATAAAAAAACGGTCGTAAAACGATAAGAAATATTATAAAAAGAATGCGAAAACGGCACGAAAACAACGTGAAAATAGCATAAAAACAACGTAAAAATAGCGTAAAAACAGCGCGAAAATAGCCTAAAAACAGCGCGAAAACAGCGTAAAAATAGCGTGAAAACAACGTGAAAATAGCGTGAAAATAGCGCGAAAACAGCCTAAAAACGGCATAAAAACAATGCGAAAATAGCGTAAAAATAACGCGAAAATAACGCGAAAATAATAAAAATGACCGAAGAAACGATGTATTTAAGGAGATTAAATCCCGCAGATGAATAACGTTAATACGATACCCGCGCCGCAAAAAAAGACGGCGAGAAATACTTTAATCTTTGACTTGCTCATAATTATGTTCGTTATTATGATGGCTTTCGGAGCCTCGGTCGTCGTGAGAGAATACGTCGTTACCGTAACGCAGGTCAAAGGAATCTCTATGGAAAATACCCTTATCGAAAACGACAGGGTTTATCTTTGGAACTTCGGAAAGGTCAAAGCGGGCGATATAGTGCGGCTGGACAACCCGGAATATAACCCCGAAAAGGGCGATAAATATATCATAAAAAGAGTGATCGCGCTGGCGGGCGACGAGGTGAAAATCCCGGGCGACGGCTTCGTCTATGTCAACGGCGAAAAGATTGAGGAGAACTATACAAAGCATTATGATCTTCCTTTTGGCAGTAAGATATACGAAGGTAAAGGAGATAATGATGATGATAAGGAGGAAAAGATATACGAAGGGACTAAATATAGGCGCGGCGATTCGGTACAGTCACGGTCGAAATACGAAAACGGAGGGATCGTACCGGACGGGTGTGTTTTTGTCTTGGGTGACAATAGAACAATCAGCGCGGACAGCCGTACTTTCGGCGAATTCAAAGAGGAAACAATCCACGGACGGGCGTTTTTGATCATGCGCGATATAAAAGACGGAGAAAAGACAAAAACGATAAAGATATGGCTCAAATAGCGGTCGGTTAGATAAGCGTTAGTGATTAGCGATTATTTAGCGATCGGTTAAGGCAGTTATATTAGATCGCGGACGCTAATGGTTAGCGGCGGCTATTTGTTAGTGATTGGTTAACGGCCGTTTTCCGTTTATCCGTTTTGGCTGTCAAACAAAAGAGGGGGATTGTGTTTTATATACAGAAAGAAACTAAGCGATAAACGGGGAGATAATCTTATAATAATACCGTTCTTGGAAAATAATTTTGATCTCATTTTAAAGGTGATTGACGAAAAAATACAATCGATTTGTCTTGAAAGTAAAACGGTATAAATACTCTAAAAAAAGGATTTACCGGTTTGTGAAACACATTCTAAAAAAGCGAACTTTTTAATATAAATAGAAAAATTCTAAAAACGAACTTGCCGATTTACGACAAAGAATTCTAAAAAAAATTGACTTGCCGCGATACGTTTTTTTGCGGGGGCGGCGAGTATATACGGAGAGGTAATACAATGTTTGAATTTAACAGCGCGGACAAAATTCTCAACCGCTTGACTAACGGCGGCGCGTTTTTGATCTCTGGAAAATCGCCGAACGTTATGACCATCAGTTGGGGCATGACGGGCGTTCTGTGGGGACAGAAAATCTTCCTCGTCCCCGTCAGAGATTCCAGATATACGAAAACCAAACTCGATGCGTCGGATGAGTTTACCGTCAGCGTACCGTTCGACAAACTCGGCAAAGAATTGGCTTTTTGCGGCTCGCATAGCGGGAGAAACTGCAATAAGTTTCAAGAAACCGACCTCTTAACCGTAAAAGCGAAAGAAGTCGATACATACGTCGTCAACGGTTGCGACTACTATTATGAATGTAAGGTGATCGCAAAAATTCCCATAACCGACGAAATCGCTATGAAATTTACAAAACTGTACCAAACAAGGGATTTTCATACGCTGTATTTCGGAAAAGTGTTGACGGAATATTCAAAATAAAGGCGTTTTTTATCCGGAGCGCGAGAGTTTTTGAGTATGCCGTGTTTCGGAAAGGCGTTGACTTGATGTTCAAAACAGAGGAGTTTTTTTATTCGGACGCAGTTTTTTTTTAGTGCGCCGTGTTTCGGAAAGGCGTTGACTTGATGTTCAAAACAGAGGAGTTTTTTTATTCGGGCGCAGTTTTTTTTTGAGTACGCCGTGTTTCGGAAAGGCGTTGACTTGATGTTCAAAACAAGGGAGTTTTTTTATTCGGGCGCAGTTTTTTTTTGAGTACGCCGTGTTTCGGAAAGGCGTTGACACGATATTTTAAATAGAAATAATGCCGATTCGTTGGGATTTTAGTTGTTTTTAAGAGATTTTTGATATGCCGTATTATTTGAAAAAGTGTCGTAATCGTAATGTTTATAAACGGATACGAGCTTAAAAAATACAACAAAAAGGAGCGGCGGTTCTATGGGACGTCAAATTATGGTCGTTATGACGAATGAGGACGAAAAATCGTTTTTGATGTTTTTAAGAGAAAATTTCGACTTTAAACTGATCGTCTGCGGACCCATTGACACCGCCGACGAGGCGGATTTTTATCACGACGAATTTGCGGACGCGGACAAATACGGACAATACTACATACTGAATAAAAAATTTTCGTTTAAACCCTTGATAAAACAAGATATTTACGGAGGGTTTTATGTCGGGAATTTGTGGGACGGACCGCTCGTAGAATTTCGAAGACGGCAGACGATGCCCGCCGCAAACGAGTTCTACGGCAGATTTTATTTAAATACTTGCGCCGCTGTGTTTGATTGTGAAAAGAACGGATATGGGGAGTTTAAAAAGGACTTAGAGGAGTTTCATAACCGAATAGTGAAATGGGTCAAGAAAAACGCGGGAGGAAAATTGGGCGGCTCTCGGCAGTTTTATACATACCTCTTGCCGGACGCATGGGAAAAATGTCGGACGGATATTTAAAATAAAAGCGAAAAAACTTCTTTCTCATTTTGAGAGAGGAGTTTTTTATAGGCATAATTTATCCTTAATAAAAGGGAATTGCCCGCAAAAACAATTCGGTTTCTATCTAAAAAATCCGCTATTCAAAATTCATTCCGTTTAATCTCCGCTTCTTTATCCCCTCCCGTGTACCGCGCCCCAAGAGTTGGACAGAGGAAAAAGATTATGATATAATAGAAAAGAAGGGAGCGGAAGTATGGGGAAGAATAGGAAGTATGACGGTAAATTCAAGCAAGAAGTAATCGAATGGATGTTAGAGCATAAGTACGGCGCGAAGATTGCCGCGAAAGAGTTTGGCGCAGCCGATAAGAAGGTGGTTCTTTCGTGGATGCGGATTTATCGCGAAGAGGGTTTGTCCGCGCTTTGCGAAGAGCGGCGAGGCGAAAATGGAACGTCGAATAGCCGTTAAGCATAAATTACCGCGAACAGATAAACACTTACACGAATGGCGGTATCCAACGTTCAGCCTATTGGATTTTGTTTGACAACGCATTTAAGCGCACATACCTTTGGCAGTCAAAGAGATTGACATCCGGAAAATAATCGTGTATAATGGCAGTTATGCGGCAGTGAACGCGCCGATTTGGCAGTCTAACAGCCTAAATCGGTTGATTTGACTGCCAAGCCGATGTCAGTTAAAATGGCAGTTAAAAGGAGAACATCTTATGGAATTAGGGTATGAGAATGAACGCTTAGAGTTCAAAAAGTCAGTTGCGGAAGTAAATGAGGCTGTATTTCAATCAGCGCAATACTCAACAAGCATAAGAAAGGCGAGTTGTATCTCGGCGTAACGAACGACGGTAAAGTGATTGGACACCAAATCGGCAAGGATACCACGCGCGATAGTTCAAGCCGTATTTATGAGCGTGTGAAACCGATGCCGTATTTTGAAATTGAAACCGTTGAGGTTGGTGGAAAAACGGTTATCAAAGTGACGTTTGACGGAAAAGAAACGCCGTATTCGGCTGACGGCCGATATTATATCCGCGCCGCCGATGAAGATAAATCTATCACGCAAGCGCAATTGGTTGACCTTATAAAAGCGCAGTCCCCGACTTACGAGGACTGGGAAAACGCGCTGACCGAGTACACGCTTGACGACGTCGACGGGGAAACTTTGATATCCGCATACAAATAGGGCGCGGAAGTAAAACGCCTTTCCGAGCCTTACAGCGACGCGGCAACCGTACTGACAAAATTAAATTTATTACGTTCGGGGAGGCTCACGAACGCGGGCGTCGTGCTGTTTGCAAAGCATAAACCGGTCATGCTCAAACTCGCGTTATTTGCGACCGATGAGAGAATAACCCTTTTAGCCCAAGAGCATTTTCGCGGAAATATTTATGATTGTATTAAGGCGGGGAGATTGTTTGTTCATAAGCACATGCGTTGGTGCGCCGAGATAACCGAGGAAGTCCGCCGCGATATTCCGGAAGTTCCCGTTGACGCTGTCCGCGAAATTGTCATTAACTCGTTCGTCCATGCCCGATATGAGCATATCGTTACGGCGCATGAAATTGACGTGTATCCAAGCCAGATTGATATTTTCAATCCGGGCAATCTGCCTGAAACCGTAAATCCGGAGGAATACGCCGGCGGGAGATTAAAGTCAGTGCTAAAAAATCCGATAATTACCGATGTGCTGTACAAGACAAACCGCATTGAAGAATACGGTACGGGTTTCCGCAAGGTTTTTTCGCTATGCGCTGAGACCGACGTTAAGGTGGCATATAGCGACGGCGTACAAAGCTTCACCTTTGAATTCGGGCGGACGTTACTGAACCCGATATCCGGAACTACGGCGGAAGAGTTTCTTGACGATAACGAACTCGTGATTTACAAGCTAATCAAAAAGGATGACAGAATCACCGCAGAAGCGATTACCGGCAAGGTTGCGAAGTCAATCAGAGCAGTATACCGTAGCCTTGACGGGCTGAAAGAGAAAGGTTTCATAAAACGGGTCGGAGGCTCGAAGGGGCATTGGGTTATTCTGAAATAGTAGGGATTGGGAGGTTTTTCATTAAAACACAAAAAGCTGACAAATGACGGCAATCAGGTTGAGCCAACATTCTCTAAAAAAATGCCGTCTCTTTGTTTTTGATATAGAGCCGATTGCCATTTCCAGTTGTTAATTTTTATGTTCGAGGGCGTTTCCCGTAGACTTTAATCTCCTTTGACGATATGCTTTGTTTGCCGGCTTATAGGCGGCGGGCGAATATCGCCAAAGGAGATTTTTATATATGAACGAGCAAAGCACACTTAACGAATTCTTGGACTGGTGGGTAGAAACGGCTATCCGCGAGAATGTGAGATTTAACACCTACACGGCATACCGAGGGTACATCGATAATCATATCAAACGGCTGTTGGGCGGTTGCAGGCTTGGCGAAATAAAGCCTATGACGATACAGCAATTTGTCCACACGCTGAGTACGGACGACAAAGGGCTTGCGGCAAAGACTGTCCGAGTGATTGCCTTAATGCTGTCGAGCGCGCTTCAGTGTGCCGCCGACTATGAGTATATAAGCAAGAATCCGTGCGTTAGAATGCGGCTTCCGAAAGTCGTGGAGAAAGAGGTGGACGTGTTCACACAAGAGGAGCAGAGCCGAATCGAAGCGGCGATAGAGCAGTCGGATGACAATCGAACCTTGGGTGTAATTATAAGCCTTTATACGGGTCTGCGGATAGGTGAGCTATGCGGTCTGCGGTGGGAGAATATCGACTTCGAGAGCAAAGTCATAAACATCAAAAAGTCGCTGAACCGCGCCGAGAACAAAAACGGCGGCAAGAATAAAACGGTCATGCTCGAACAAGAACCGAAAACGGCAAACGCAAAGCGAATGATTCCGCTGACTGATTTTCTCCGTGAATTGCTATTGAAAGCAAGAGCGGAAAGCAACGGCCGGCACGTAATCGCGATGCCGGACGGTCGGCATGTTCATCCGCGAACCTTGCAGATGATATACGCAAAGTTGCTCAAATCTGCGGGCGTGGCTTATCGCGGCTACCACACAACCCGGCATACATTCGCGTCAAGGGCGATAGAAATCGGCATGGACATCAAAAGCGTGAGCGAAATCCTCGGCCACGCTAACTCAACCATAACAATCAATCGCTACGTTCACAGCCTAACAGAACAGAAAATCAAAGGGATGAGTATGCTCAACGCATATTTCTGCAACAAAAAAGCGGCTACTATTTTTTAGCCGCCGACTTCGCACAGTTAGTATATACGCATATTGAACATCTATAAATATACAACAAAACGCGAGCAATTGCAAGCGTTTTTACTCTCTATCGACAAAAAAACATATTTTTTTTGCTTGGCACCTCTTTCGACACCCTCCGACACCTCGTAATCAAGTGTACAACAACCGGAGCGGCATTTCAACATCAAAATTTTCCGTTGCCGAACGATTTTGAGCCGTTTGAATTATGCAAACTTCGTATAGATACTAACTGTGCGAAAGATGACCGAATAAACGACAAGACGGGCGCGAACTCCTTGCCGTTTTGCTATTGGACACCCCCTCAATTACTTATCCAAAACTACTGTCGGCGGGTCGCGGTAGCGTAGGGTAGGGTTCATACAAATCCTTCCGCGTGACGTTTAACAAACGGCATTGGCGGAGTCGTAGCCTCAAGGAGGTTTATTTGTCGTTTTATTGGTATGTGCTGTTCGTAAAGGCGGCGCGCGAAAACATGGTGATTGAAGCGATAAAGACTCGTTTCAAAGGACTCGATTTCAAGCCGTTCGCACCCAAGAGCGAGCGCAAGTTTCGCAAGGGCGGCAAGGACAAATTGGAATCGGAGTTACTGTTCCCCGGCTATGTATTCATCGAAACCACGATGGACAGCAAGCGGTTTTAGGAAACGACAGATGTCTTCGTAAAAACCTCAAGCCACGTCATTCGCATTTTGGGCTACGGCGATTCGGAGCGCATAGCGGTAAGCGAGGACGAGCAGAGAGCGTTGCAATACCTGATAGGCGACAAGCGGTGCATAGAAACTTCGGTGGGATTTGCAGAGGGTGACAAAATAGTTGTCACCGCCGGCGCACTAACGGGCAAGGAAAGCATCATCAAAAGAATAAACAAACACAAGCGACAAGCCGTAATTGAAATTGAGTTCTTCGGAGCGATAAGTGAAATGACGGTCGGGTTGGAAATAATTCATGCGATAGCGAAAGATTTAAAGTAATTTTTGAGGAGTGAGGAATTTTCAAAAGTTGGACTGGAAGTGTTTAAGAACGCCAGAATATCAATTAAGGAATGGGTACAAATAACCACAATGAATCGCGATGCAATGTCTTTGCGCAATGGTGTAAAAATCAGTTTGCGTGGAAATGAAAAGATCGAGGTCGTAGTCAATAGTCTAATCGGCGTTGGGTATAATCTATTCGCTTATTTAGTTGATGTGCTTGATGTGAAATGTGTTTTAAAAGAGTTTTTTCCTGAGGGGATGTATGAAAAAGGCTTGATTACTCGTGTTGATTCCTCTGTAAGACTCAAAAAAACATTGTGTTCATGGATAGAATGGAAAAAAGAAGCGCGTCGCTTTGTTTTCGCCGCAAAAGTTGCACAGCAATTGTGTGGTTTCCCTAATATTTCAAGTTGTATTGTGAAGTTACGCGGATGCTATAGAGGGAATGGAACGTTGTACACTTTGTCCTTACATGAAGACGGAGTTGCATGGGATAAACTCAAAAATGAAACTATCGAGCACATTTTGTCAGTGTGCGTATCAATTGCAAGTATGACGGAGGAAATGCACAAGTTAGGTTGGTTAATGGTAGATATTAAATCATCAAATTATCTTGTTAAAGATATGGATAACATTGTTGAAGTTCGTATGGTGGATTTTGATAGTATTGTATTGCTGAACAAGATTTCAAAGACTTCTAAATTTCGTTGCTCACCAGAAACTGCACCTAAAGAATTAATGCAAAGTGATAATTTGAACATTGGTGTGCATAGCGATTTATGCTGCATTGCTAAGATGTTGCTACTAAAGTTATCGGATTATCGATTTGAGAAGGATGATGAAAAAACATTTTATAAGTTTGCGAGTGCAAAATTACAACATTGGTCATCAACAAGGCAGGAATGTTTAATGCATTTGATTTCCGAAGTATTAAGCAATAGCTCTTATGGTTTAAAAATTAGTTGTGGTGAATTTGCTAATAAACTGCGTTATATAAACGAGAATACAAATTGGAGTAATTCATAAAATCATGCAAGTCAAATACAACAAGGAAAATATTAATCTTATTTTTTTATCTCCTTACGCTGGGACAAAATATGCTGCTGAAGGCATGCATTTTGTTAATCAAATTAACGGAAAAACGATTCTATTGAAAGGTGGGCAATTAGAAATTTTGGCTATTGATAATGCAATTAGAAAGGGAATTGAAGAAGCTGAGTTTAAGCGTTTGCTTCAGAGTGATTGTAAAGAAGCCGAAAATATTTTTGTCGCGTTAGTTCAGGGAGGCATGGTAGAATGACTCATAAGAAAATTGGCAAATTCTCGATAGATTATTTAACGAGTGATATATTTGAGTTTATAGAGGCTTATGTCTTTTCTGATTCGAGTGAATACAGCTTTCTTTTGAACAAACAAGGCAAATCAATAATTCTCCATAAAGAGTTTGTTGCAGAGATAAGGATTAATAAGATTTCGGAGCAACTGGCCTTTAAGCTTATACAAAGGGGATTTCTTATCGGGGCACACCATGGTGAGCAAATTGCCCCTATTAAGATAAAGTATTTTATTATTGACATCACAAAAAGCTGTAACTTTAATTGTCTGTATTGTTTTAGAAATCATTTAACCAATAGCCAAATGTCGAGTGACACGATTTCAAAAATTGCCATGAAAATTATAGGCTATTGTAGAAAAAATGACATTAAACAAATTGGGATTCAAGCATTTGGGGGGGAGCCGTTGCTATATCTTGAAGGGATAAAAAGCCTATGCAAATGCTTTAGTAATTCTGGTATTGAAGTTTGTATTGATGTCGAAACGAATGCGAGTTTAATTAATGATGCAATAGCAAAGGAACTTATGAATCTCAATATTAAGGTTGGTGTCAGTATCGACGGAGACGAGAAGGCACATAATGCACAACGTCGATTAGCAGATGGCTCAAAAAGCTACGAAATGGTGATACAAGGGATTAAGAACCTTAAGAAATATTATTTTGTTGATTTTAGCGTTATTAATGTTCTAACAAAAATGAACATTGACAGAATAAAAGATCTAATTCAATTTTATATATATGATTTGAATATAACAAATGTAAAATTTAATATTGTTAAAGATAATCCAAATGCTGTAGAGTCGAGGCTTGCTCCCAGCACAGTACAAATAGAGCGGTTTGCCGCTGAATTGTGTGATACAATATTCGCATATTATCGGATGGGAATTCGTTTTAATGAGGACAATCTTCTTACTCGTCTGCAGAATTTGCTGAGCAGAACCAATAACAATTTTTGCTTATCTAATGGTTGCCGAGGCGGGGAGGCAATGATATCAATTGACTGCGATGGCAATATTTTTCCTTGCGAAACACTTGACTTTCCGAATGAAAAACTTGCAAATATCTTTGATAGCACATTCGAGTTTGATTCGATAGCAGAAAAGAAAAGGCAACACGATTTTTTTGTTCATTCAGGAGCAAAATGCGAGAATTGTCCATGGGAATATTATTGCAAGGGTGGATGTGCCAGTCGCAGGAGATACAATGGAAATAAAGAAGAAATAGATGAGGTAGAATGTGCTATCAATAAAGTCATATATCCGAAATTAATTGAGTTGATCTTGTCGGAGCCTCAAACAGTAGACAATATGTCGGGGAGGATAACATGTCATCGTACTTAGCATTAGGATATAAATGTAATCTTGCTTGTATTATATGCCCATGTACTACCGCAGACAGGTTAAACAAGGCATTAAGTTTTGATGAGATTAAAAAGGCATATCCTATTCTCACAATTAACAACATTGGTCAGCATATTACTGTTTCGGGTGGAGAGCCAACGCTTCATCATGATTTTGCAAAGATAATGCATTACCTTTGCAAGGCAGGTTACAAAATAACTCTACTTTCAAATTCAATTACGTTTGCCGCTAAGGACAATGTAAAAAAAATAAAAAGTGCTATTGGAGAGGGAGCATTTAGTGTAGTGACAGCAATTCATTCAGATAAAGCCGAAGAACACGACGCGATTACTGGGGTAAGAGGTAGCCATGAGAATACAATTAGCGGCTTATTTAACTTGCTTGATAAGGGAATCCAAATTACTATTAAAAATATATTAAATGGGGTTTCATATAAAAAATTGACTGAATACAGTAGTTTTATTGCAAAAACATTTCCTCCAGAAGTAAGCATTTGTTTTTGTGTAATGGATTTTTGTGGTAGAGCTTTGAAGAATCAAGACAAACTTGCAATTTTATATACAGAACTTCAGCCTTTCATTGAGAATGCACTTGATTATTTTGAGCAAAATGAGAGAGGGCGAACAAGGAGAATAGAAATAATCGAAACTCCGCTATGCCTTGTTGACCCATATTATTGGAAGTATTTTAGCAATAAGAATTGTACAAATACTTACATGGCTCCAAATGTTGAGTTTCAAGACAAAATCGTCCAAGAATTTGCAAGTCAATGTGGAACATTTTATAATGAATGCGCAGAATGTGATGTTAAAAATATTTGCTGTGGAACTTGGCGTTCTGCTTATAAGTATTTGGGAAGCAATTTATTAAAAACAATTAAAGGAGAAAAAATTTGAAACAAAGGGAAGATAATACATCGTAGCGGCGCAACAAAAAAACCGCTTAAAAAAGCGATAGCGGAAAGAGCTAAGAGGCTAAAATGCTGTCGGTGTCGATGAGGATAAAACCGTTACGATTAAAGCATTCTCGATGAAAAATACGAGGATACCGACAGAGACTTACCGCTCAACACGAAAATGAATAGCGTTTTTCAAAGATAAGTTTACGGACTCGGGAGGTCTCACTTATTTGTGATTCAAAAGAGCGGTTGGCACACATAAAAATTCGGTCAGTCAAAACAATCTGCACACTCACCTCCGCGTGCTGTGTAGCGTGCTGATAAACTCTAAAAATATTGAGAGTGTTGACAAATGGATATATTTATGATATAATAGTATAAAATAAGTTCTCTGAGGTGCTATTATGTTAGAATGTAAAAATTGCAAGTCGGTAAAGGTGGTAAAAAGCGGAA
>JAISNN010000042.1 GCA_031276195.1 Clostridiales bacterium | reverse complement strand
AATAAAAGGACGAGATATAACGGAGGCGATCGCTCTCGGCGCGTCGCTTCCGCGGGACTATACCTTGATTAAACATATCGACGAGGAAGGACTGTTGGACAGATATTTAAAGGGTTGATGTATTTAGATAACAAGCGCAACAAATAATAACGGTCATATAAAACTTAGTATAATATGTAAAAAAATAACACTTTCATTTTTTTAACCGAAAGCGTTATTTCATATAGATCTTTATCGTTTTAATCGGAATGCAATATGCTAATCCGTAAACGACGTTTCCCGAATTGTCTTTTGTCCGAAACGTCGTAATGCCGATGAGCCGACCTTTTATATCGAGTAAAGCCCCTCCGCCGTTTCCATCCGCGATTGTCAAGGCGCATTGAATAACCGTTTTTGTCCGTCCTAAATATTCTATCTCAACGAGCGGAACACCGACGATGCCTTGTGTAATAGAAAGACCGTAATTCATAGAGTTTCCAACGGCATAAACCGTTTCGCCGGCTTTTAAGTTATCCGAATTTCCCGATTTTACCGCTTTGGCGAAATCGGGTTTTTCTTTTAGTTTTAAAACCGCTAAATCGGCGTTTTCGTCAAATCTAATCAATTCAACTTGGCGGTAAGTATATTCGAAAGCAAATCTAACGGAGTAAACGTCAAATATTCGAGTTTCTCCGGACTTTGAAAAAACAACGACGTGAGCGTTTGTTACAAGGTTTTCGCTATCCGTTAAAACCGCCGTTCCAAACGCTTGAAAACCATCCGCATTTTCGCATTTGAGTTCCACGGTAAAAGCGATACTTTTCTCAAAAATATTCTCCGCGGATGGCTCCGTGAATATAAAACAAATCACTGCGACAAAACAAAGCAAAACGATAGTTGCAAAAAAACTTGAATTTGTAAATTTATTTTTTCCATAACGACACTTTTTCTTTTTTATTAAATAATATCAAATAAAAAGATGAATTACTTGTTTCGCTTTTCTTCTTTTTCCGCCCACGCTCTGTGTTCCGTTCCGTTGTCAACAAACTGATAGACGGCATAAGGCTCGAACGCGAATTTATCGGACGGAAGGGCGAATTTGTCCATATCGATATATTTGCCGGTCGTCAAGGAGTAATTTATTTTTTCAAAGAGGGGAAGTTTAACTATGAAAATCTCATACGAAGTTTTCAGAGTTTCCTTAATAAAATCCATTAATAGGCAGATTTGTTTTTTGGCGCGGAAATAATAATTTTCGCCGAACAAACTTTTTTGTTCCGGATAAAAACCTAATTCTATATCCGACCGCGCGGCGTGAACGGCGCGTCCAGAAAACATCGCGCCCAAGGCATCTTTTTCGGGCGTTGACAGCGCAACGTCCAAACTTACCCCCGCGAAACCGCTCAGCCGCGTATCCGCTATGAAAAACACCGCCGAATTCTCACCGCCGCAAGGTGCTTTTTGAGAATTAATTTGCCGTTCTCCGCATTGCGATAAGTCTTTCCGACCGTCCGTTTGCAATTCCGTTTTGCCGGGTGAACTTTTCAAAACGTCCGTTTGTAATTCCGCTTTGTCATACGAACTTTTAAAAACGTCGGTCTGCAATTCCGTTCCGTTTGATACCTCTTTACGAATATCCGCTTGCAGTTCGGGAACGCCGCGGTATTCGTTTTTTTTATCTTCCTTGTTTTTTACGAAACGGTAAACCGTTCCCCCGTCGAATTCAAAATGATCCAAATCCGAAACGTCAAACGAATCTATAACGGTTTCGCGCGTTTTTATCCCCTTAAAATCCGTTTTTCTCCCGAGCGCGAGCGTAACCAAACAAACGCGTTCGGCATTTTTCAAATGTTTTTTAATAAAGTCTTTCAGCCAAAGCGTCAAGCCCTTTGAATATTCGTACATTCCGTCCGCGATTTTTGTATTCGGGTCAAATCCGAATTGAATAAAGCCGCGGACGGCATAGCGGCGCATACCGGAAAACAGCGTTCCCAACGCCGATTTTTCCGCGTCCGACAAATTTTCGTCGAAGCGCAATACCGCGTCCGAAAAAAAATTATCCGCATCGGTTTGCGTCCGCTTAGCGATATTTTTATATATAAATTCCGTCTTTTGAAAAGGCAAATCGGAGGCGATAAACGTAATGCCGCTCATATTTTTCTCCCGATATACTTTTATAGCGGTTTTTAATCCTTACGGCGTACGGATTAAAAGGTTAATTAGCGTAAAAAGGTTCGTTTGTAATTTCATAATTTTTATAAAGCCTTTTCACTTCGTCCGCACATTCCGTATAAAGATTTCCTTGTTTATATGTCCGTTCATACGTTGCGTTTTATTTTCTTAAAGATTTCCTTGTTTATACGTCCGTTCATACGTTGCGTTTTATTCGCTTGTTGCCGATAGCCCCGTTGTTTGATTGCTTACATGTTCATATTCATTAAACTCTTTGTTTACTTTTAAAAAATCTTTTAAGAATTCAGAATTATATTGAGTTTCTCCCCCCAAATTATCAATCTTTGTAACTTTGGAGGGGTTTGCAAAAAGATCGGCATATACTTTAGAATCCTCTCCCATCTCCCTCGTCTCTATCCTATAAAGGAAGTGATAGAGTTCTTCGTTAACTTCAATTAATCCAAACATATCAAAGAGTGCCCGCGTTCCATCCATAAGCACTCCCGTCACAAAATCAGCCAAAATGTTGAGTTCCTGCTCGCTGTCCTTTGCCGTTTTAAGCGCATCTTTTAAATCCCCATCCGGAAGTTTATTGCTCTCTACAAGACCCTCAAAAAGGTGTACGTTTGGGTCGCCAATGGCGTTAGAAGAAACCTTATCCCTCTGTAAATTCTCCCATGTAGTACTCTCTTTTACACAATCCAGTTTATCTTGAAAGGACATTTCGTCTGACGGAGAATTGCTTAAAGCAAACTTAGCAAAAGTCACTGAAGTGCTCGCACCTAAAGAAGGTCGAATTAAACTAAATACTACCGTGGCCATATTCTCTTCTATATCTATCGCATAAATTTCATTAATCACAGGAGCAATATCTTCCCAATTTTTTTTAAAAACCCCGGACAAAGCCGCTTTCATGCTCGTCTGCCACTCGCCAAAGGCCTCCATTCGGGCGGCTTTTTCGGCGGCCGCCTTTTCCTCGTCGGACGGCTCCCGTTCTTTCGGGGAAACCGAAAGGGAAAGAGTTTTTGCCTCCGAAGTTTCCGTTGCGGTTCCGTCGCCGACCGCCTTGACTTCAACGATATAGTTTCCCCCGCCGCCGGTAACGTAATACCGAACCTTTCCGTCCCCGTCTGCATTCGTCAGCGTTTGCGTTTCGGACTCCAAACTATCTTGATTTGTCAGCGTCAGTTCATAACTAATCGCGCCCGGCAATGCGTCAAAGAAAACCGAGCGCGTTTCCGCGTCGTATCCGATTTCGCCGAGAGCGAGTTTCGCCGGCTCGAAGGCAATTTCTTTTGAATATTCCGCAACGCTTTCTTTTGAAGCCGCCTTATACTTTTCATTCCCGGTTACGGTTATTTTAATCTTAATACGCGCCGTTCCCGAAACCCGCGGTCAACTCCGCCTCATAGCGGCCGTTCCCGTCGTCATAGTCTGCGGATGAAACGTCCAAGGTCAACGCAAGGACGTCAGAAGTTTGTTCGCGCGCTTCGACTTTTATGCCGCCGGCATCGGCAACGGCTTTGCCGTCTTTAGTTTTAATGCTAAAATAGAGCGCGTTTCGGCCGGCGTCGAAGCCTATATCGTCCACCGTTATTTCAATCTTTCCGTTCGGTTCGTTTTTTGAATCGGAGTTATCTTTGCCGCCGGCGGCAATCAAACCTATCGTTCCCCCGACAACCGCGAGAGCAACCGCGCCGGCAACTATTTTCTTGCCGTTTGTGTCAAATAACTTTGCCAGCTTAGCGAAAAAAACTTTTATTTTTCCGTTTTTGTCTATTTGTTCGATTAATTTTAGAAATCCGTTTTTGTCTTTCATTTGATCTCCTATGCCGCCGTATTTTATAGAGCGGTTTTAAAACGAACGTACGTTTGTTTTAAAAGTTTAATTATTCTATAATAATATAACATAAAATCCGACGGTTGTCAATATTTTTTAAAAATAAATTTTTGACGGTTTTAAAAACGCGCGATAAAAGGCGGTTTGAAATATAAGTCAGAATCGGCCGCCCCACCCCTACGCCCCTCCCGCGGAGGGGAATAGCGGTCGCCCCACCCCTACACCCCTCCCACGGAGGGGAATAGCGGTCGCCCCACCCCTACGCCCCTCCCACGGAGGGGAATATCGGCCGCCCCACCCCTACACCCCTCCCACGGAGGGGAATAGCGGCCGCCCCACCCCCCTCCCGCGGAGGGGAATTTTTGCGTCGATTTACGGTTTTGTTTCGAGTTGGAAACGCGGATTTAAATGCGGTTTAATTTTAAACTTAAAACGTTTATTCCGTAAAAAAATATTTATCGTTTTTTTCGCTTTTCAAATTACGTTTTTTGTGATATAATAAAATAGAGATTTTAATTTCAAAAAAATAACGCTTAAAACAAAGAGAAATTTATGAAAAAGTTTAACATTGAATTCGATTGCCAAACCATTGAAAACGTCAGTTACAATCACTGCCGAAGCGGCGTCGCTCTCGTCCGCCGTCTGTACGTTACGAACGCGGGCGACAAAGACATCGAAAACGTCGTTTTGGACGTTTTCAGTTCTCCCGAATTTATCCTCACGTATTCTAAGGAATTCGAGATTTTGAGGGCGGGCGATACGATCGCCGTAGAACCGTCCGAAATCAAACTCTCCCCCGTATATCTCTCCGCCCAAAGCGAAAGAGAAAGGGGAGCGATGACCGTCAGACTTTCCAAAGACAAAACCGTTCTCGCGGAATTTTCCAAAGAAGTCAACATCTTGGGCTATTACGATTGGGATTCCAAAGAACCCGATATGCTCGCCACCTTGGTCAGACCGAAAACCCTCGCCGCCGTCAGACTCTTAAAAGACGCGGAGGGCGTTTTGAAAAAATGGAAGGTCAATTCGGAATTCACCGGCTATAAACTCGCCGATAAAACAAAGATCAGAAATACCGCCGCCGCCGTCTTTACGGCGATTCAAAATCTCGGATTGAAAGTCCTTCCCGAAAGAAACGAGGGCGGAATCTTTACTTTCAGCAATTTGAGCAAGGTTTTGGAAAATTGCGAAGCGTCGAACGGCGACGTTATGCTGCTCTATGCCTCGGCTTTGGAAGCCGCGGGGCTAAATCCGATCTTGATCCACGACGGCGCGCTCGGAAACGCTTTTTCGGGCGTTTGGCTGGTCGACAACTGCTTGGACGAAACGGTAACGGACGACGCGACCGTAGTCAAAAAACGCCTCGCGTCGGGCGCGAACGAATTGGCGATTTTCGCGACGGAAAAGATTTTGAATCCGTCGCTGAGTTTCGCGGGCGCAGAAAAGGTCAGCGGAACCGCCTTTTCGTCCGCGGACTGCGTTACGATCGTGGACGTAAAGAGAGCGAGAGCGGGCATTTTACGCCCCCTCCCCGAACGCGTCAAAACGCCGAAAGGCTACGACATCTTGGAAGAGGAGGATTTTAGGGGAGCCGCGCCGAAAAGTATCGTCGAACTTCGCGACAGCCTGACGCTGGACTACAAAATTTCAAAAAATAAACAGTGGGAAAGACGGCTTCTCGACCTCGGAATGAGAAATACCCTCCTGAATTTCCATCCCGGAAAAAATAATATGCACATCCTGTCCGTGGGCGTGAACGACACGATCAAAAATTTTACGACGGACGCGGAGTTTGCGGTCGGAGAGATCCCGCAGGACGTGAAAGCGATTTTGGGGGAGGACTACGAGGGTTTCGACATAATCACGAAACTGCGCCCCTTAAAAGAACTCGCCCAAATCGAATTGAAACACAAAAAATTGAGGACTTTCGACGAAGCGAAAACACTCGCCGTCAAACTGAATAATATGCACAGAAACGACCGCTTGAATCAAGAGGAAACGGGCGCGGGAACGATATATCTCGCCGTCGGCTTTTTGAAATGGTTCGACGCTTTTTCGGATCAGCCGAAGTATGCTCCGCTCATTCTCTATCCCGTGTCGCTGGTCAAAAAGACCGCGGGACGGAATTTCGCGGTCAAGATAAAGGAGGAGGAATTCAGTTTCAACACCACGCTTTTAGAGTTTTTGAAACAAGAATTTTCCATCGATATACGCGCGCTCGGCGAAATCGACCGCGAAAAAGCGGACGTGGAAGGGATTTTTTCGCGTCTTAAAAAAGAAATTATACATATGAAAAATTGGGATATATACGACGATATATATCTTTCGTCCTTTTCGTTCACGCGTTTCGTTATGTGGAGCGATATCAGAAATCATATCGACAAGATGAAAGAAAACGAAATTATACGCGGACTTTTGAACAACCGTTTGGAAAGGACGAAAAAAGAACTCGCATTGGAATCGCCCGATTCGGATACGGAATTCGACGCGAAAGACCTTATGCTTCCTTTGCGCGCGGACTCCTCTCAGATCGAGGCGGTCATCGCCTCCCGTTCGGGCAAGAGTTTTGTCCTGCACGGCCCCCCCGGAACGGGAAAATCACAGACGATCGCGAATATCATAGCGAATAGTTTGGCGGACGGCAAGCGCGTGCTTTTCGTCGCGGACAAAATGGCGGCTCTCTCCGTCGTCAAAAAACGTCTCGACGACGCGGGAATCGGCGGCTTCTGCCTCGAACTGCACAGCAATAAGACAAACAAAAACGACGTTACCGAACGGCTTTTAAACAATCTCGCCTTGGAAAAGACGGCGAAAAATCCCGAATTTAAACAAAAAAGCGACGAGATAAAAAAACTGCGCTTGGAACAGAACAGAATCATCGCGGCGATTCATAAAAAGGGAAAGATTTGTTCTCTGTACGACGCGATGACCAGATATTTGGAAAACGCCGACGCGTCCGACAACCTCGTAATCGAACACGGCTTCTATGAAAAATTAGACGAAAAATCGATGAAAGAATACGAGGGAATGATCGAAAGACTTTCGGCGGCGGCGGCGGAATGCGGCGACGTATACAAGAGTCCGTTCAAGGATATCGGGCTGCTAAGCTGCGAAAAAAATACCAAAAAAGCCGCGTCCGACAGACTGAAACTCAAAATCGTCCAGCTGAAATACTTAAAAGAAACCGCCTCTATGGCGGCCGGGCTTTTTGACAACCGCATCAGAAAATTCAACAAAGAAAGACTCAAAAATCTCTATGAATTTACGAACGTCCTGCTGAAAATCCGCGCGGAATTTTTTGTCAGCAACGAATTGGAACTTATGCGCGCCGAGTTTTTGACGCGCTTTTCGGGAATCCCGAATATCGACTACGCGGACGAAATCGCCGCCGATCTCAAAGCGGGAATCCCTTTGAGGCGGTCGAGAGCGTTAAAAAGAGCCTACCGCCTGCTGGACGACCTGAAAAAAATACGTCTGAAAAATTTTGAAATAGAGGAATACATAAAATATCTGCCGAAACTTTGCGGGCTTCGCGACGCCAAGGGCAAGGACACTTTTACGGAGATCGTAGGCGCGTACGACATCTTTTCACACGCCGAAAAAATATATACGACTTTCGACAAAAACGTCATAATCGACGCCGTTTTTGAAAATCTCGCGGAAGAACCCGTCGTCTTGAACAGTTTTAAAGCGGCGTATGAGAGTTATCTCTATACCGACGCGGACTTCGAGGAATTCTTCGCCGTAAAAAGGGAAATCAGCGAGGGCGAAAACGATTATTTCGACTTTATGATCGCGAAAGCGGACGCGCTTTTGGACAATATCGACATACTGCCGAGTTTCGTCGCCCTAAACCGTCTCGTCGGACGGCTTATGGCGGACGGGCTTAGTTTCGCGGTCGAGCCGCTCTTTAACGGCAAGATAAAAGCGGGCGGAATTATATCGAGTTTCCGCAAAAAAGTCTACCAAAACTATATCGAATCTCTTATACGCGACAATAAAGAACTCGCGGGCTTTTCGGGATCGGTCATCGAAGACTCGATCGAAAAATTGAAACGCGCCGCGGAAAGTTTTGAAAAATTGACCGAACAAGAGGTCTTGCGCAGACTGATAGACCGCTTGAAAGGACCCGAATTAGAGGAAACGCTGAGCCTTGAAATCCTCTATCTCCAACGCGCCGCGAGGAGCAATATGCGCGGTATAACGCTCAGAAAACTCTTTGATGAAACAAAGAATCTATTGCCTTATCTCGCGCCGTGTATGCTTATGAGTCCGATCTCCGTCGCGCAGTATCTCGACGTGGATACGGATATGTTCGATCTCGTCGTGTTCGACGAAGCGTCCCAGATGACGACTTGCGAGGCGGTCGGCGCGATCTCGCGCGGAAAAAATATTATCGTCGTGGGCGACTCGAAACAACTTCCTCCGACGTCGTTTTTTATCGCCGACTATACCGACGAGGACAATTTGGAACAAGAAGATTTGGAAAGCGTCTTGGAAGACTGCTTAGCCTTGGGGCTTGCCGAAAAGCATTTGAATTGGCACTACCGTTCGCAGCACCAAAGCCTTATCGCGTTTAGCAACGCTATGTTCTACGGAAACAACCTCCTAACCTTCCCGTCGCCCGACGAACTCGAATCGCGCGTCAAATTTAAATACGCGGAGGGCGTGTACGAGAGGGGAGAGAGCAAGCAGAATAAACGCGAAGCCGCGATGCTTATCGACGACGTTATAAAACGGCTCAAAAACGAGGCGACGAGAAAGCAGAGTATCGGAATCGTAACTTTCAACTCGGCGCAGCAGGACTACATCGAGGACAATCTTATGCAGGCGATTTTGAAAAACAAATTAGAAGCCGCGGCGTATGACACGGACGAGCCGATCTTCGTCAAGAATTTGGAGAACGTGCAGGGCGACGAAAGAGACGTAATCCTCTTTTCCGTGGGCTACGGGCCGGACAAAAACGGCAAAATGTCCCTGAATTTCGGACCGATAAACCAGGCGAACGGCTGGCGGCGTTTGAACGTTGCGGTTACGAGGGCGCGGAGCGAAATGGTCGTGTATAGTTCGATGACTTCCGGGATGATCGACCTTAGCAAGACCAACAGCAAGGGCGTCGCCCACTTGAAAGCCTTTTTGGAATACGCCGACAAGGGAAAGACCGTCATCAGCGCGAACGACAAAATGAACGTTTCCGACGAAAAGGGAATAGGCTATTTTATCGCCAAGGACTTGGAAAAATTAGGCTACGAATGCAAATATAACGTAGGCGTTTCGGGTTTCAGAATCGACGCCGCGGTGGTGGATCCGAACAACAAAAAGAAATTTATACTTGCGGTTATGAGCGACGGCAGAACGGCGAAAGAAAGCCGCACGGCGCACGACAGAAACGTCTTGCAGCAATACGTTTTGAAGCGTTTGGGCTGGAACGTTATGCGTATTTGGTCGCTGAACTATTTTTCAAATCCGAAGCGCGAATTGAAAAAAATCCGCGACACGATAGAAAGGCTTACAGCGAAGCCCTCCGCCGACGGGAGCAAAAAACTGATATCCAAACTCATCAAACCGTACAAAGCCGCCGCCTTAAAAGCCGAAACCGCGGACGCGGAATACTTTTTGAACGGAATGAACGCGAAAGCCGTTCAAGCGAAAATCAACGCCGTAGTCGCGGCGGAAGAACCGCTGACCTTGAAAAATCTCGTCAAACGGGTGTTGAATTCATATTCGGTGCAGCAGCGCGGCGGGAGCAAGGCGACGAAAGCCGTCGAAGATCTCGTCCGTTCGGGAGGATTTATAATCGAAAAATACGCGGACGTCGAGTTTGTCAGACGTTCGCCGCTCAAATTTAATCTCGTCAGAAACGACGAAAAGGAGAGGCGCGCGCCCTCGGAAATCCCCGTATGCGAATATATTTCCGTCATAATTCCCGTCGTCGAGGAGGCGATGAGCATATACCGCGCCGATCTTATAGAAGAAGCGGCGGCGGTTTTGGACATCAATAAACGGTCGCAGGAGTTTGTTTCGGCGGTCAATTTCGCGATCGACTACGCCGACAAAGAAGGACTGATTATGGTCAACAACAACGGGAAAATCGTATTGAATTAACGACGTAAAGAAAGACATAAATTCCGGCGGGAACGGCGGTATAGCGCCGCGGAAAACCGTTTTAAAAATCCGACGTAAATAACAAAAAATCCGTATTGAACTAAGGGCGTAAAACCCCGTGAAAATCTAAGGAAAACCGTTTTAAAAATCCGACGTAAATAACAAAAAATCCGCATTGAACTAAGAGCGTAAAAACCGTGAAAATCTAACCGGGACGGCGGTATAGTACCGCGGAAAAACGCTTAAAATACCGCATCGCAATCTAAACGGCAATCTAAGAAAAAAAATAAAAATGTAAAAAGATTTAAATTAGCGGCGGCATAAGGATAAACGGTTCCGTCATAGAAATCCGGAGAAAATTTTAAAGGGGGACGCGGGAAAACTTTTATACAGGTTTTCCCGTCGTTTTATAATTTTATTATGAAAGATTTTGACAAACTCTATAACGAATTAAAGGATAGGTTCAACGCCGCGTTGATCGATTTTTTGCGTCCGTACGAAAAAAAGGTCAGCGAAAATCTCTATACGGCGATGAGATACAGCGTCGTCAATTCGGGCAAGCGCATACGCCCGATTCTCTGTATGCTCGGCGCGCGGTTCGCGGGCGGCGGCGAGGAGAATGTTATGACGTTCGCGATCGCCGCGGAACTGATCCATACCTATTCGTTGGTTCACGACGATCTCCCCGCCGTCGACAACGACTCTATGCGCCGCGGCAGGCTGACCACGCACGTTATGCACGGCGAGGCGATGGGTGTTTTTGCGGGCGACGCGCTTTTGAATCTCGCGTATGAGATAATGACGGAAAACGTCTTTAAGACGACCGAGTTCAAGCGGCTTCGCGCTATGCTGCTCATTATGAAAGCCGCGGGCGCGGAGGGGCTTTTGAACGGACAGGCAAAGGACGTGGACTATGATAACTGCGCCGATTACCTTTTGGAACATATCGTCGCTATGTACAGAAACAAAACCGCCGACTTGATCCGCGCGTCGCTTGTTTCGGGCGCGCTGATTTGCGGCGCGAAGGGGGAGGAGTTGGAGGCTCTTTCGTCCTTTGCGGACTCTCTCGGGATCTATTTTCAACTTCAAGACGACCTTATGGACGAGGGAGGGGACGGCGCGGAATTTTTCGGCTCGTATTTTGACGGAACGGATGGTACTGAACCGCGCGCGCAAGGGGGGAAAACGTCCGCGGCGGGCGATATCGGCTCTATTTTTGACATTATGAACGCCGCGCCGAAAAACGACGAACCGCGCGCCGCGAACGGACAAAAAGAACGCCCTTTCGCGGATGCAAAAAACGCAAGGGATACGGGATCTATTGTGAATAACGGCGGCGAATGGGCGGTAAAAACCGCCGGTTCGGCATTCGGAATTTCCGGCGAAGCGGACGGAAAGATTAGTACGGCTTTCGGCGCGAACGCGGTGAACAATGCGGAATCCGGAATTGCAAGTGGCGTAAACAAAAGAAACGGAACTGAATTCGGAGTTTCCGGCGGCATAAACAAAAGAAACGCAAATAACGCGGATTCGGCTTTCGGGATCACGGGCGGCGCGGACGGCGGAAATCCTTCCAAAATAGACGCGAAAAAACTTTTGGGATTAGACAAAACCGCCGAAAACAAAGAAAGCGGAAAGCCCGAAAGCCTCCCGAAAATAGACGCGAAAAAACTTTTGGGATTAGATAAGACCGCCGACGAATTGCTGTCCGACCCCGAACCTAAGGTCGACGGGAAGGCTCTTTTGAAGATGGGCGGCGAACAAAACGCAAAAGAAATGTTCAAGCCTTTGAAAAAAGAAAAGATGACCTTTTTAAAGGCGGCGGGCGAGGATGCGGCGAGAAAATTGATGGCGGAATACGAGGAATATATACGCGAAGCCCTGTCGCCGTACGGCGAACGCGCGGACGAACTTTTGGGTCTTTTTGAATTTATCAAAAACCGCGAAAATTAAAAACGACCTTATAAAGACAAAACGACCGCACAAAATATAGAATACTTGAAGTTATAAAATACTATGAAAATTAAAGAGATTTAACGCGATATAGAATATTCGAGTTTGCAAAATACTGCGAAATACAAAAACGAACGAGGGTAATATAGAATACTTGAAGTTATAGAAACACATAGGACACATAGAATACTATGAAATTCAAAATGAAGCGCGGATAATTCGGAATACTTAAAATTATAAAATACCCGAACGCGCAAAATACTATAAAAATTAAAGCGATTTAGGAGAAAATTTTTAATGCCGGAAATTTTAGCCCCGGCGGGCAATTTGAGCAAACTTTTTACGGCGTTTCACTTCGGCGCGGACGCGGTATATCTCGGCGGAAACGATTTCAGTTTGAGGGCTTTCGCCGATAATTTTGATTTGGACGACATAGCAAAGGGCGTCAAATTTGCGCATTCCGTCAAAAAACGCGTATACGTTGCGGTCAACGTATTCCCAAGGACGGGCGACTTCGGGCGAATACGCGAATATCTTTCCGAATTAAAAAAAATTGGCGCGGACGCGGTTATCGCGAGCGATTTAGGCGTTATGAACGCCGTTATAAAAAGCGGACTCGCCCTTCACGTCAGCACGCAGGCGAATACTATGAACGCCGAAACCGTGAAATTTTACCGCGATTTCGGAGCGAAAAGGGTGGTTTTGGCGCGTGAACTTTCGCTTCGGGAGATCGGGGAGATCGGGGCGCGCGCGGACGGGATCGAATTAGAATGTTTCGTTCACGGCGCGATGTGCATATCTTACAGCGGACGGTGCCTGCTCAGCAACTACCTTGCCGGCAGGGACTCGAACCGCGGCGAATGCGTTCAGGCGTGCAGGTGGAAATATGATGTGCGCGAAAGCGCGGGCGAATGCGGAAAGGAGGACGGGCAAGAGAGCGGTTACGTCTTAAAAAAGGATGAGGAAGAGCCTTATTGTATCTCGGAAAAAGATGCGCGAAAGAATGATTGCGGACGAGCGAAAGGAATTGAAAGCGGCGGATACGGAATAAAAGACGAAACGCGGAGAAGCGGTATAGTCTTAAAAAAGGATGAGGAAGAGCCTTATTGTATTTCGGAAAAAGATGCGCGAAAGAGCGGTTGCGGAGGAAGCATAAAAAACGGACGGAAATATGAAATTGCGGAGACGGGCGGCGAAAATTATTTGGAAATTCAAGAGGACGCGAAAGGAACTTACATTTTGAACGGCAAAGACCTTTGTATGATAAACCATATCGGCGAACTGATCGCCGCGGGCGTCGACTCGTTCAAAATCGAGGGGAGAATGAAATCGGAATATTATGTCGGGAGTGTCGTAAACGCCTATCGGCGCGCGGTCGACGGATTTCTCTCGGACGGGAAGGTCAAAAAGGAACTTTTCGACGAGTTAAAAAAGACGGGGAACAGAGGATATACGACGGGTTTTTATTTGGACGAAAACGACCGTATCAACACTCTTTCGTCCAAAGCCGTGTCGGAATACGCCTTTATCGCGAACGTCGCCGGGCAAGGCGAAAGACGCGGAACGATCGAAATCGTTCAGCGCAACCGTTTCCAAAAAGGCGACGTTTTGGAAGTCTTGTCGCCGGACGAAAATTTTTTGAGAACGATAGAGGTCGGTAATATGTACGGCGAAAACGGGGAGATTGTCGTGGACGCAAAAATCGTAAAACAAAAAATTTATTTGGAAACCGATTTGGAATTGAAAGAATTTGACATTTTGAGAAGTAAGATAAAAAAATAGGGGCGGTCGGGAAAAGGAAATTTTGGTAAATTGAATTTATAACGGCATTTAAAATACGACGTTTAGTAAACGCAATCAAATACGGCATTCAAAAAAAATAGACGCAATCAAATACGGCATTCAAAAAAAAATAACGGTGCGGAAAAAATGAAAAAACGCTATCTCATAACGATCGAATATGACGGAAAAAATTATTGCGGCTGGCAGAGGCAGTCGAACGGAACGAGCGTTCAAGCCGTCGTCGAGGAAAAATTATCCGAACTTTTCGGCGGCGCGGTTACTCTTTTCGGGAGCGGCAGAACGGACGCGGGGGTCAGCGCGTTCGCTCAAACCGCGCATTTCGACGCGGAAACGGATATCCCGAACGAACGTTTGATTCACGCGATAAATTTTTTGTTGCCGCGTGATATAGCGGTTTTGGACTGCCGAACCGTTTCGGACGATTTTCACGCGAGATTTAATCGAAAAAAAAAGACCTATGTGTATAAGATCTATGTTTCGCCCGTGCGCCGTCCGCTTTTCGACCGCGAGAGGCTGTTCGTGCGGAAAAATTTGGATCTTTCGGCGATGAAAAAAGCCGCGGAATTTATGACTGGAACGTATGACTGCCGTTGCTACGAAAAAGCGGGGAGCGCGAACGGAAACCCCGTCAAAACGATATATTCCGTGTCCGTCTTGGATTTTTTTTGGAGCGGAATGATAGATACCGGGAGAGGAACGCCGAATATCGGAAACGGAATGGTGAATATTGATAGCGGAACATCGGATATCGGAAACGGAATGCTTAATATAAAAAACGGAACGCCGAATATCGAGAGCGGAATGGTGAATATTGATAGCGGAACGTCGGGTATCGGAAACGGAATGCTTAATATGAAAAACGGAATGCCGAATATCGGAAACGGAACGTCGGATATCAAGTGCGGAACAATAGATATCGAAGTCGCCGGGAGCGGATTTTTATATAAAATGGTTCGGACGATGGCCGGTACTCTGCTGTATGCCGGGCTTGGAAAATTGACGCCCGTGGACGTTCTCGATGCGGTAAAAAATTGCGGCAAAACGAAAATCGGAAAAACCCTTCCCGCGGAATTTCTATATTTGACAAAGACGGAATATTTTTAAAGGATTTTCTATTGATATCAAGAATTTAGGATTTATACCGCAAAAGTTTTTTTTGTTAATGTTTTAAAAACACAATAGTACGATGATCGGAGGGATGCGGCATGGCAATAAAAAAAGTAAGCGTTGAAGGCTTGGAATAAAGGTAAAAAGCGTCAACGACGAGGACTATATTTCATTGACCGATATGGCGCGTAAACGTGAAAATGACTATTTCATTAGTAAAGATAGCTACCCGAATAATTTCAAGGAAGTTGAAAAGTTTGCGAAGCTCCGTAGCAAGCCAGTTGTTCGTTTTGGCACAACCGAGCAATACCGATTGATGCTAAAAACCTATTTAGGTATAGACTCGCAAAAATACGCAAAACTTATGCCCGGCGCTATCGGCGTTGGCAGCGTTACCCAAATGGATGAGATTTTATTAGCCAGTTTTTGCTTGAAGAGGATTTGGTTGAAGTAAGCGATTTGCAGGACAATATTCATAAATCACTTGACCAAAATGATGAGAACAAAGCGTTGGTTGCGCTGGATAAACGGCTTAGAGAAATTGAGATAAATCTTGACAGAGAAAACGAGCGGTTCGCTGAGGCGAAAGAGGGTTTAAAAAAAATTAAGAGTTGCGTCGATAGATTAAGCGTTGAGGGATATCAAGAAATTGGAGTATATTCGTCCGAATTAGACGCAAGCAAGGGTTCAACCGCTTTGATTGGCTTGATAAAGAAATTGAGTGATCGTTTAGCGGAACTCAAAATAACACTGTCAAATAGGCAACATGTATTGCGTGAGGAATTGAATGAAAACATTGCCAAGACAAAAGAAAATAATGATAAGCTGGATAATTTAAGAAAGAACATTAAGGCATACCCCGAATATGCCATTACGCTGATTAGTAATATAAACCGACGGTTATCCGAAAGACACGGCAAAAAAATAGAAGTTAAGCCGCTTTGCGAGTATGTGGATTCAGTTGATGAAACATGGCGCAACGCACTTGAAGGCTATCTTAATACGCAAAGGTTCGATATTATTTGCGAACGGCCGAGTTTGTTTGATGAGTGCTTGGAGATTTACGAAGAAATAAAGTTTGAGCACAGAATCTACGGTATAGGCATTGTAAATACAAACAAGTGTTTCAGTGATGTTGAGCCGGTGCGGGGAACGCTTGCCGATAAGATAACATTTTACAATAAATACGCACGCAACTACGCTTTCAGTATTCTAAATAGGGTGGTTTGCGTGGACAAGTTGCACGATTTGAAGCAGCATGATAGCGCCATAACGGCAACTTGTATGCGGTACGCTAACCATGTCGCACGACAAATTCAGCCGTCGATTTTTGCCCCTCCATTTTTAGGGCTTGAAGCAAATAAGATTTATATAAAACAACTGGAAAAAGAAAATACCGAACTCGGCGCAGAGTATTCGAAACTTAGCGATGAACTGTATGCCGCAACAAGATGCATCAGTAGCATTGATGCATCGGGACTTGAATGGCTCAATAATAATGAGCATTGTTTGATGTCGATAGATAACCGACAAGCATTGTTAAAAGATAAAGAGAAAGCAGATAGATCAAAAGCTGAACTTGAGAAAAATCCGACTTATTTTTTCTTACATGAAAAATTGGATAAGGAAAAGAAAAAGTACGGCATAATCCGTGATGAAGTGTCAAATCTAAAAGGCAAGATAGTCTCAATCGGGAATGCGATTGAAAAAGCAAATCAAAACATTGATAGCCTTATGGATGGTCGCACGAAAAGTGAAGAGCAGCTTAATGATGTGATGCGAAAATACAAAGAATTAGGTCCCGAAGCAGAAAAGCGATACTTTGAAATTGCAAGCGTAAAGAGTGATTTGCAGTCTATTAGGACGAGCTTAGACAATGCAAGCTACAATTACCTCACAACAAAACTTGAAGCTGAATTGACGGGTTTTATGACACAGTATTGCATGACATTCAATTTTGGCGCAGGCAAGAATTATGATGCGCTTGATTTATATCAGCGGGAACATAACATTTTTGAAGGTAGGCGAAAGCAAGGTAACGACTATAGAAAACCTCACGACTTTTCACGACGACAAGGGCGAAGAGTTGACAATCTATCTCGGCGGTTTTTCCAACCATAGCAAAGTAGAAATACTTAAAAAGTTAAATAATGACATAGAAGGGCTATCGTTTAGGCATTTTGGAGATATAGATTTTGGCGGTTTTTCGATACTAAGTCATCTTAGACGAGAGACGGGAATCGCAATAATGCCGCTTCACATGGATATTGAGATGTTGAAAGAGAGAACCTCATTATCGAAAAAGCCAAGTGGAATATATTTAAACAAACTTAAAGGGCTAATGAGCGATGAACATTTACAAGATTGCCACGCAGTATTGCAATTTATGATACGCAACCAAGTAATACTCGAACAAGAAACATACTGAAAATAATAGGAGCTAATACATTCCATATCTATACAAACAGTACATCATATCTATGCCCGTTTGTCTCGCAAATTTAGCACTATCGAATTTTTATATTAAATCGGATAAGTCGCGGAAATTTACTTGCCAAAGCGCGAAATTTACTATATAATATTGTGGTGTAAGAAATGCGGAGGAGTCGCCTAGCTCGGCTTATGGCGCACGATTGGAAATCGTGTGGGCGTTAATAGCGTCTCGAGGGTTCAAATCCCTCCTCCTCCGCCATATAAATTAAGCATTAAGTCCTCTTTTGACTTGATGCTTTTTTTTGCCCAAAACACAATATGCAGGGGTAAAAGCCCCTAAAATAGCTCCGCATATAGGGGCGGCATAGTTTTGAACACTTTTAGGCATTTGAAAAATGTCTTCTTTTTAATAACTATCCGAAAGCCGAGTTTTGATTTCCAAGCCGAAAAAGGCATTTTTGCACCAAAATCAAAGCAGTTTTGATTATCAGCCCAAAACACCCACAAAACAATCCTTTTTTATAAAAAATCAAAAACAGCCCCCAAAAAATCAAAAACCCACGAAACAATCAAAAGAAATCAAACCGAACTTAATAAAACGCTTGTAATCTTTGAATAATTATGCTGTAATACTGACATACCGAAAAAGGAGAAGACAACACAATGATATCTTGGAGATAAATTGAAGTTTGCACGAAAGAAGATGTTCTTAAGCCAAGAGGCGACGGCAAAGGAACTTGGCGTTTCCTTTTCTTCGTTGAATAGGTGGGAGAACGGCAAGTTCGAGTCTAACTATGCGGCTCAGAAAGCCTTCCGCGACTTTTGCGTTAAAGAGAAATATTCCGAGAATGGCGCTAAATTTGCGAGACAAACGGGCATAGATATGATATACTGTTTGTATGGAATGTATAAGATGCAAATCAGAAAAAGTAGTAAGAAATGGACACAGGGCAGACGGTAAGCAAAGTTACAAATGTCAAGATTGCGGATATCGATTTGCCGGTCAACGAATAACAACGGACGC
>JAISNN010000039.1 GCA_031276195.1 Clostridiales bacterium | reverse complement strand
CGTCTGATATTTCTGTTAGTTCGTCAACATTGATTTCCTCCGCTATTCGCATTCCTTTCCACCTCCTTTTTAGATTTTTTTGTATACAAAAAGGACAACCCCCTTTCGGAGTTGCCCTTGTTGATTTTGTTTATTAAGTTTTATGCCGATTTACGCCGTTCCGTACGGAGTTTTGCAGACGTCTGCAAAAATCATCTTAAAAACTGCGTTGTAAACCGAGTTTCTGAAATGTTTCCGGTTGGCTCAACAAATAATATCGGTTTATATTGTGAAGCTATATCATTCGTTAATCCGCGTCCTTCCTCATCTGGCTCACCACAGAAAGCCCCTTGATCGGATAATTGTAAATACGTCAAGTTTGATAATTTATTAAAAGACAAGCCGTGCATATCGCAATACTGTTTTGCATAATTTAATGCAGTTTCCTTAGCCATTCTTTTTATCATAATCTTCCTCCCAAAATATAAAATGTTCTCCGCGCTGATTGTATATTACACTTTGTTTTTGCCCAAAAGCCGCTAATATATTCAAATCGCCTTTTGACGGTGTTAAATACGATCTATCCGTTCCTAAGTGCGTATGTCCGCTCCATTTCCACCCGTCCGCCGCCATTTGCTTAGCCGTTTCTTCGGTAATGCGCACTTCCCAATCGCTACCGCGCACAATCAACCGCGTATTTCCTTTTGTGAACAGCGCGTATTCCGCACCGTTTCGCGCACTTAACGCCGACAAATCGGTCATCTTTACGCTTCGTTTCGGCACTTCTATCCGGCTGTCGTATTCGGGCAATTTAACGTTTATGCTTTGCTGTCGCTTGTTAAGTTCCGCGCCGCCGATAATAGCAGACGATTTTCCTTGCGCCGTGTTTCTTTCTATCGGTGTATTTATTATACTACTTTCCGTGTTAATTGTCAAGTTATTTTGATACATTTGTGCCGCTTTCGGCATATTCGGCTTTGTTTCTCCGCCTATTTGCTCTCTATTAGATTGACGGTAGAGGAACAACCGTTCGGCGTTCGATTGCTTTATCAGTTCTCTTTGTCTTGCCTGCCACGCCACGACGTGCCTTGACGCGTTCTCGCGTTCGGTCAGCGTCAAACTCCCGGCTTCGACGCGCTTCCATTGCCTTATCATTCGTTCGTTGTACCGCTGTATCTGCATTCGTTTGTAATGCTCGTCGTTCTTGTCTTTCGGCTCGATATCTTTCCGAAAATTCACCGTGTCGTACCGTTCGTCGAATACGGGTAATTCGTGCAGACAGTTATAGTGCATAAGCCCCGCCGCTATCGCCGTACTCAATAACTCGTGCTTGCCGTCGGGCTTGCCGCCCGCGTATACGTCGTCTATCAAAACCTTGTCTTGCCACGGATAGCACTTCGGGCAACTCCCCGAATGACCGCTCACCTTGACCGTAAACACTCCGTAATCCCTCGCGCTTTCGCCGTTCCCCGTTAAAGCCTCTTTATGCTCGTAATTCCTAACGACCGCCTCCGCGATAACCGCGATATTGCTTTCCGCGCCCGCGCTGTTGACCGCCCCCACAATCCCTTTTTCGAGATAACTACGTTGAGCGATATCCACCGCCTGCTCAACGGTATACGTTCCTCCCTTGCCGTATATCGCCGCAGCCGCCGAAGCGGATTGAACGAAAGACCGTTGAGCCGAATACAGCGCGAGTATTTCCGCTCGCCGAATGTCCGTTATCGCCGCCGTGAACAGCGCGACGGCCGCCGCCGAAAGTTCCGCCGTGCGTCTTTTCGGCTTTTCATCGGGGGCGTTGAAGCCTTTGCTTTCAAGTTCCTTTATACGTTTCTCATTGTACGCCGCGCCTTTGTCGTACGCGCTTTTCATAGCGTCCGCGACGCTTAGCCGTATTTCCTCTCTGTATTGCCCCAATACCGCCGCGTTTCGTTCGTTGACCTCACGCGCCTTAGAAAGCGTTTCTCGTAATTACATCGTCCGCCGGTTCGTCATAGGTTTTGCAGATTTTTTCGGTCGCGTCCGCGTTTAGGTACTGCTCCATATACATCGTTTGCCAATCATCTTTTTCGGCGGTTTCGTCCTCGATCACAAAATCCAACTTACCCTTGATTTCCGAAAACGGATTGTTAAAAAGAATATCCGCCGCGCCGACGTCTTTTTTATATTGATAAAAATTAATTTCCTTAATCATTTTAAAAACATCCCTCCGATTGAATTATTTATATAACATTATTTATATAATATTGTATATAATATTATTTATATTTTTACTTTTCCGCTTGCTCACGCGCAGTAAAAAATACCCAAATATTTATATAACACGGTTTACATTTACACTTCCCGCGTTTTTTCCGTTATACCAAAAAAATAGCAGAATATTTATATGGCATAGTTTATATTTCTTCTTTTTGCACCTCCTCCGTCATACCAAAAAAAACACCTGAATATTTATATAACACAGTTTACACTTCCGCTTCTCTCGCAATGCCGCCATATTTTAAAAAAACGGAGGAAATTCAAACAATTCAGTTCATTCCCTCCGTAAAAACATACCGTTTTTATGTCTTTAACACACTCGAAAATCAAATGATAAACTTCTTTTTTTTCTTCGGCGCGCTTTTAATTTCTTCTTTTTTCGCCTCGTAGCCCGCCCGTCCGAACAGCGCGTAAGCGGCGTTTTTGCCCTCCTCGACTCCCGGTTGATTAAAGGTATCGATATTCAACATCGCCCCCAAATACGCCGTTTCGATCTGGAAAAACATTATCAACTGCCCGACGGTATACGCATTGACCGACGGCAAAATGATCGTATGATTCAGCCTTTGCGCTCTAAAAAGCGCGTATTCGGTCGCGATTCTCTCGTTTGTGATGAGTTCGTTCAAGGTATGCCCGCAGAGGAAGTTCACGTTCGGATATTCCTCGCATCCCTTCGCGATCTTGACGGTCTTTCTGAATTTTTCGACGGCAATGATCGTAACGACCTTGTCGAACGGTCCCTCCGTATACAACTGAACTTGGCTGTGCTGATCGGTTACGCCGAGAGCCTTGACCGGCGTCTGCCCCGTGTGAACCTTTTCGCCGTTCAGGTCGCTTTCCTTACCCAAACTCTCGCCCCAAAGCTGGCAATACCAATCCGCCATATATTTCAAACCGTCGGCATACGGCATCATAACCGAAATATTTTTTCCTTTTTTGATCGCGATATATTGCATCGCCGCGCTCATCAAGGCGGCGTTGGAAAAAATGTCGCCGTTGTCCGCGCAAACGCCGTCGATATATTTCGCGCCGTCCAGCATTTCTCGAATATCGATCCCCAAAACGGCGGCGGGCAGCAGTCCCACGGGGCAAAGTTCGCTGAATCTCCCCCCCACACTCGCGGGAATATAAAAGGTTTTAAAGCCGTTTGCGCGCGCAAGTTTTATGAGGTTTCCGTTTTTAGTATCCGTAGTGGCGATAATGTGCTTATTCCATTCCGCTCCGATTTTTTTCTTTAAAATATCCGAAATTATGAGGTACTGACTCATCGTTTCGCTTGTTGATCCGCTCTTTGTTATGACGTTAAAAACCGTCTTTTTGACGTCTATCACGTCGAGCAGCGCGGTCATTCTTTCGGGGTCTACGTTGTCCTCGACAAAAAATCTCGGCGCGTTTCTCTTTTTTTTCGGAAGGTCGTTGTGGCGGAGATGGCAAAGGGCGTTAAAGACGGCGAAAGGACCAAGAGCCGAACCGCCGATCCCCAAAACGACGAAATTTTCAAAGTTTTTTGAGACATCCGCGGCGGTTTTTATGATCTCCGCGACGGTTTCTTCTTGGTTGTAGGGCAGTTCCGTCCAGCCCATCATACCCTTCCCGCGCCCCTCGTCGTATGCTTTCGCGGCGGCGGCGGCGAGCGGCTTGACCTTGTTTAAATCTCTTGTCGAGATTCCCTCTTTGCCGCCGATAAAATCCGCGGTCATGTTGTTAAAATCCACTCTGATCGGTTTTTTGATTTCAGGTTTCATACGGTATTTGTACTCCTTTTCGGGTTTTATTTTTTGTATTTTTATGCGGTTTATACATACGGATATTTATTTAACATATATTATATCATTTTTCGCGGTACTATACCGCATATTATATGGTTTTTTATATATTATTTCGATTGGTTTTTATGTATTTTTATGCGGTTTATATACATGGATATTTATTTAACATATATTATATCGTTTTTCGCGGTACTATACCGCGGCTTATAGCCTTTATTTTATACATTTTTTCGATTCGTTTCATATGTATTTTTATTCATTTATTCAGGCATTCCAAAAGATATTCTTTTCCCGCCCGAACCTCGTCGAATGAGGTATAATCGCTGCTGTAAAGTTCCATAAGAATCGGACCATCGTAGCCCGTATCCTTCAAGATTTTGAAAAATTCGACGAAATCGAAACTCCCCCGTCCGGGAACGCACAGTTTGCCGTTTTCGTCATAATCGCAAACGTGAACGTTGACAAGTCTGCCGCTCATAACCTTTAAATATTCGGCATAAGGAATTTTCGACTGCATAGCCTGCTTGATATCCAAACAAGCCTTGACATTTTCCGCCTCGCGTTTTAGGTTGAGAAAATATTCTGGGGTGGAAAAATACGTCCAATGCACGTTTTCATAAGCCAATTCCGCGCCATATTCGCTCAATATGCCGCATATTTCGCGCGTTTTTTCGCCGAGATACTTAAAGTCGAACCGATACGGCGTACGCTTCAAAAGAGCGGGACCGTGAAAGGTATAGTACCGCGCGCCCAAGACTTTCGCGCCGTATGCGACCTTGCGCAAAAAAACCTCCGCGTTGCTCCTCGTCCTCTCGTTTACGTTATAAAGTTCGGGCTCGAATTGCTGGTTTAACGAATGCACGGAATAAGCCCTAATGCCGTTCGCTTTTTTCCGCTCAGCCAGCATCTCGACAAATTCCTTTTCATATTCCGAAAAGGTCGTCAAAAAAACCTCGGCGATTCCGAATCCCAAGTCCTTCATAAGCCCGAAAGAATTTTCGGTTACCTCCTTATTAAAAAAGGTCGCGCTGCTGACGCCTATTTCCACGTATATTTATGCTCCTTGTTTATATACTGTTTCGGTTTCGGAATATACCTTTGCGCGGATATTTATGAATTTATAAATATTATCCCGTTATTTCCCGCATTTTTTGCCCGGCGTTTTCCGCCGTTATTTAGCGGATTATTTATGATCTTTGTTTCGATTGTTTTTTCGCGCATTTTGCCCGGCGTTTTCCGCCGTCGTTTAACGGATATTTATGATCTTTGTTTCGATTATTTTTTCGCGTATTTAGGATCGGTCGGCTTTCCCTCTCTTTCGCTCAAAACGGCAAAAATATCCTTTATATCCAATCCCTCGTTTTCGATCAAAACCAACGCGTGATATACAAGATCGGACAGTTCGTTCGACAGTTCGTTTTTGTCCTTATTTTTCGCCGCGATGATGACCTCCGAAGCCTCCTCGCCGATTTTTTTGCAAATTTTATCCGTCCCCTTATTAAAAAGGTAATTCGTATACGACCCCTCTTTCGGAACGGCTTTTCTGTCCTTTACGGTCTTGATTATGTCGAACAAAATCCTATAATTCGGATAATTATCGTGTAAAATTTCATTGAAAAAACAACTGAATTTTCCCGTATGGCACGCCGCGCCCTCCTGCAAAACTCTGAATAAAAGGCTGTCCCCGTCGCAGTCGGCATATGCTCCCGTAACGCGTTGAATGTGTCCGCTCGTTTCGCCCTTTCGCCAAAGGCTTTTGCGGCTCCGGCTGTAATAGCACATCCGCCCTTCCTTTAAAGTTATATCCAAAGCGTCCCGATTCATATACGCCTGCATGAGAACCGCGCCCGTTTCCGCGTCTTGCGTAACGACGGGAATAAGTCCGTCCGAGTTAAATTTCAAACCGCTTATATCAAACATATTTTTCCTCTTTTTTATTATACTTCATTTCTATATGTAACGCCGCGCGCCGCTTCCCATTTTTCAAAAACCGTTATAATATATATTATATCAAATTCCGCGGTACTATACCGCTAAAAACGTTATAAAAATCACCGCGCCGCGATTCTCAACGCTTCGCTTAAATCCAGCGTTTTTTCATACAGACTTTTCCCGAGTATAGCCCCGTAGATCCCCTTTTCTTTCAACGCTCTTATGTCCTCCGCAGAGGCGACTCCGCCGCTCGCGATGATATTCAATCCGCTCAGTTTTTGGAGCAGATAGGTTTTTCCGACGTTTGCGCCCGTCAACGTTCCGTCTCTCGATATATCGGTATAGACGACGGTCGTTACGCCCGCGGACTTGACCTTTGCGCACAACTCGACGGGCGTTATACCTCCGTCCTCAACCCAGCCTTTAATCGACACGCGTCCGTTACGCTCGTCGATTCCGCAGATTATTCTGCCGCCGTATTTTTTCGCGGCCTCTTGAAACAACGCCGGATTCGTGACCGCCGCGCTGCCTATAATCGCCCTGTCGATTCCGAGATTGTCCAAGCAATGCGCTATCCTATCCATACTCTTAAAACCGCCGCCCAGCTGAACGGGGATTTTCACGGCTCGCCTTATGTCTTCGATTTGTTTTTCGTTCACCGCGGCGTTGTCGAACGCCGCGTTTAAATCGACGACGTGCAAAAACTCCGCGCCCAAGTCCGCCCATTTTTTCGCAAGTTCGGCGGGTTCGCCGTATACCGTCGCGGTATCGCGCTTGCCCAAACTCAACCGAACCGCCCTTCCGTCCAAAATATCTATCGCGGGGAATAAAATCATTTCGCTTTCCTTTTTCTCACATTTCTTTGCCGTATTCTATAATTTTTATACACATTTCGCAATTTTCATAGTATTCTACTTTTCCGTTAGCAACATTTTTCATAGTATTCTACTTTTCTAAATTTTTTGTTTTTGCGGTTTCGCATAGTATTCTAACTCCCGTTTTTCTAGTCCAAAACGCCCTTCGACGACGGAATTTTGTCGCCCGCGATCTTGACCGCCTCGCTCAACGCCCTCGCGAACGCCTTAAAAATTGCCTCGGCGATATGATGTCCGTTTGTCCCATAAAGTAGATTTATATGAAGCGTCAAGCCTCCGTTAAAGGCGACCGCCCTCATAAATTCCTCGACCAACTCCAAATCAAATTCGCCCGTCTTACCCTTTAAGGGGGCGTTAAAAACTAAAAACGGCCTGCCCGAAACGTCCACCGCCGCATGCGCCAATGCCTCGTCCATCGGGATCGCGGCGGCGGCGTATCTTTTTATGCCTTTTTTGTCGCCCAGCGCAATTTTTAGGCACTGCCCCAAAACGATCGCGACGTCCTCGACGGAATGATGAAAATCGACGCCGACGTCGCCTCTGCACCGAATATCCGCGCCGAAGCCGCCGTGTACGCGAAAAAGGTCGAGCATATGGTCAAAAAAACCTATGCCCGTGTCGATTTTCCCCTCGCCTCCGTCCAGATTGAAGCTGACCGAAACGTCCGTTTCCTTTGTTTTTCTGTCGATTTTCGCAATTCTTTCGGACATAATTTTCACCCGTTCAAATCCTTTTTTGTTGTTTTTTTTGTTATCGTTATTTTTTTCTATTCTTTCGGGAATAACTTTCACCCGTTCAAATCTTTTTTTGTTGTTTTTTGTTGTCCGTTATTTCTCTCGATTCTTTTCGGGAATAATTTTTACCCGTTCAAATCCTTTTTATTATTCGTTATTTCTCTCGGTTCTTTTCTTTTTTTGTTGTTTTTTATTATTCGCCGTTTCTTTCGATTTCCTTTTCGTTCGCAATTTTTCCCGCATATTTTTTTATTTCTCCCGTCGCGAGTTTATCGCAGCGGTTATTAAATTCGTTATCCGAATGCCCCTTGACCTTAATAAAGGAGTATTTGTGCGGCTTCAATTCCAAAAGCAATGACTTCCACAAATCGGTATTCAAAATTTTTTTCTTTTCGGCGACCGCCCAATTATTTTGCCGCCAGTCGTCCAGCCAACCGTTTTCAAAGGCGTTCACGACATACGCACTGTCGCTGTATATGGACAATTCGCAAGGCTCTTTTAGTGCGCGGACGGCGGCGATCACCGCAAAAATCTCCATACGGTTGTTAGTCGTTTCGGCGATATATCCGCTGACCTCTTTTTCCGCTCCGTTAAATCTCAATATCGCGCCGTAACCGCCCGGACCGGGATTGTACGAACACGCGCCGTCCGTATAAATTTCAACTTTTTTCATCATCAATTCCGCTTGTCTTTTCTTAGTATGATTTTATATCCGTTCCGCGCGGCGCTATACCGCCGTTTTGGTCTTAACAAATAATGATTTTTAATATATTTTCCGTCTGTTTTTCGCGGTACCGTACAGCCGTTCTTGGCATAATAAACAAGAAACTTTCAATATTTTATTTTGCTTATATTTTTCGCGGTACTATACCGCCGTTTTTAACGCTTTTTTAAAACTCGCGCGGCTATTAAATTCTCTCAAAAAATCAAGGTCATTTCCCTAATTCTTTCGATCTTTCCGCCGCCGCGAAAACTCCTTCTCTAATCCCGTCCGCGACTCCCCTTTCGGCGAAAATTTTCAACGCCGCTTCCGTCGTGCCGCCCTTGCTCGCGACGTTTTTTATCAGTTCATCCAACGACTTTTCCGATCGTTCGGCGAGTTCCGCCGCGCCCTTAAAAACCGAAACCGTCAATTTTTTCGCTTCTCCGAAAGTCAAGCCCTTTTCGACTCCGCCCTTTATAACGGCGTCGATAAAGGAATAGACATAGGCGGGGCCGCTTCCGCTGACCGCCGTAACCGCGTCGAATTTTTCCTCGCTAAGTTCGACGGTTTCGCCCAGCGCGTCAAAAATATCGAATACAAATTTTTTTTCTCCATCCGAATATCCCGCGAAGGTCAAAGCGCAAATGCCCTTGCCTATCATACACGGCGTATTCGGCATCACGCGGCAAATCTTTATCGGATTTGCAAAAAACGCCGCGAGTTTCGCCGTGCCGACGCCCGCCATAACGGACAAAACCGCTTCGGCTTTTATACCGCTCTTGATTTCGTTCGCGGCGGACTCAAACACCTGCGGTTTTACGGCGAACAAAACGTTTTGCGAATTCTCCGCCAAAAATTTGTTGTCGGACGTAACGGCAAAGCCGCTTTTTTTGAGCCTATCCAACTTTTCGGCGTCGATATCCCCTACGATGATACGCTTCGGGTCAAGTTTCCCGACTCTCAAAATCCCGTCCGTGATCGCGCCGGACATATTTCCCGCGCCGATTATTCCCAAAATATATTGAAATTCCGCCATACGATTTCCTTTTTTTGCATTCTAAAAAATAAATTTATATATAGAACTATTTTTACCACATTCCGTATATGCGCCCCCGACCCGTTCCTCGCTCCGTCTATATGCTTTCAAGATCTAATAACTTCGGAATAAACGCTTTTTGCATTTTTATCGCCCTCCGTTTTTCTTGAATGTCAAATTACTTTTCTTTCATTTCGTTTTAAGAAATTTATTTTTTATTTCGTTTTCCTTGACATTAACCGCGGATTATATTATAATAACCACGCTGTTTTTTGTTTTATACTAATTAAACTTTTAATCTGTATATCGTGCGGATTAAAATCCGACGTCGATTATGTTTGATTTAAAGTTTAACCACTATACTTTTTAGGGGAGTGGCTCAACGGTAGAGTAGCGGTCTCCAAAACCGTAGGTTGCGTGTTCGAATCGCGTCTCCCCTGCCACAAAGCACATCGGTTATACCTTTATACGGGTATGTCCGGTGTGTATTTTTTTCTTATCAACCAACACACGTCTATATACGCCGCATAACGAGCATAAAAAAGATAAAAGATATTCACGTCAGCTCATATCTTAATACGCCGCATACCGCGCATATATTTCATATCGACCCGCACTTTATTAACCGTATTACGCGCACAAAAAAGATACTATAATTAAATCACATCTCAATACAACGCATACCGCGCTTCATATAGACACACACTACGCGCATAAAAATATACTTCCTACATATTGTATCTATCATTATAACAATTTTCGGAAACATAGTCAAACAAAAAACACTTTACCGAATAATTCTTTTTAACCCCTTAAAAATCTTCCCGATAAAAAACAAAAACGATAAAACAAAAACCGCTATGCCCGAAACACTCGCAACCATTCTTTATATTGAAAACCTAAAATTAGCCCCAATAAAAACAAAAACCGCTATGCCCGAAACACTCGCAACCATTCTTTATCTTCTCAACCTAAAACTAACGCTCCCGACAAAAACAAAAACCGCTGTACCTAAAACACTCGCAACCATTCTTTATGTTCTCAACCTAAAACTAACACTCCCGACAAAAACAAAAACCGCTATGCCTAAAACACATAAAGCGGTTCTTTTTATTCTGGTGGATAATAAGGGACTCGAACCCCTGACTTTCGCCACGTCAAGACGACACTCTACCAACTGAGTTAATTATCCGAATTATTTCTTATATATTGCCCTGCCATAAAATCGGCAAGAACTCTCTAAAATTCTCCGATTATTTCTTAATATACCGCGACCTCAACCTAAAATCCGCAAAAACCCTCTAAAATCCTCTACGCACATAAATTTTAGGGTACACCTATTTTAATACAAATACAAAAAAAAAGCAAGCGGTTTTTAGTGTTTTTTCAAAATAAGTCAAAAATTTTTTCCTAAATTCCCAAAGCGCGGCGGTTAAACTTTTAAATCTAACATAAGCTTGATTTAAAACCGCTCTATAATATGCAGGCGGCAAACCGCGTTACATTTTGCCGGGTTTACCGCTATGACGGCGAATTTTAATCCGTACAGAACACGTACTAAAAGTTTAACGAGCATAAAAACGCAAACATAAAACAAGCCTAAAAACAAACCCATAACGGGAAACAAAAAGCAAGACTAACACGGCAAAAGCGCAAAAGCAAAACAAGCCTAAAAACAAACCCCGAACGGGAAACAAAAAGCAAGACTAACACGGCAAAAACGCAAACGCAAAACAAGCCTAAAAATACAAAATAAATAAAACGGAAAACCTATCCTTTGTTTTTAATTGAAACCTATCCTTTGCTTTTTAAGCGTCCGTATATATAAACTCAGGATTAGCGCAGTCAAACGCGCCATATCCGATTTTCGTATTCTTAGAAAGATAAACCCGCTCCAAATTCTCACAATAGAGAAACGCTTTTTCCCCGATTTTCTTTACTCCGTCGGGTATTTTTATCTCACTCAAACTACCGCAATAGGCAAACGCACCGTCCCCGATTTCCGTTACACTTTCGGGTATTTTGATCTCACTCAAACTACCGCAACCGTTAAACGCACCGTCCCCGATTTCCGTTACACTTTCGGGTATTTTGATCCCCCTCAAACTACCGCAACGGTTAAACGCAAAGTCGGCAATTTTTGTTACTCCGTCTGGTATTTTGATCCCCGTCAAAGCCTTGCAATTATAAAACGCGCCGCCGGCAATTTTTGTTACTCCGTCGGGGATTGTAAAATCGCTTGCCGGCTTTCCCATAGGATAACATATTATCTCCGCTTGCGCTTTGTTATACAATACGCCGTCTACGGAACTATATATTTCATTCCCGGCTTCGACGTCAAGTTTTTTTAAGTTATGACATCCGTAAAACGCATAATAGGGTGTAATCTTGATCTCTTTCTCCAAATACTCTTTGGCAACCCTCAAAATATCAATTTTCGTTACGCTTTCGGGTATTTTAATCTCTGCTAAACTACCGCAATTTTCAAACGCCCCTTCCCCGATTTTCTTCACACTTTTTGGCAAGGCGATTTCTTTTAGTTCTCCGCAGTTTTTTAGAATTACGCTTTCGGCATATTCCATTTTTTCAAGATTTCTCGCGTATTCAAAATTGTTTCCAAATAAATCAATCTCTTTCGCGTTCGGAAAATACCGCAATATATCGTCCGTCCTCAATCCCTTTTTTCTCAAATCAAGTTTCCTATCGGAAAGGTATAATAAAACATCTTTCACGGTCAATTTCACGCCGTCAAAAACGGGATTTTTAAAAGGAAAAATTTTCAACAATTCATCCGCCTTGCAATCTTTATAATCATCCTTAAAGACGGCGGTTTCGCTCTCTAACAATCCGTATATTTTTTCAAGCGGCTTTCTTTCATCCTCCTCGAAGCCCTTGACATACCGGCATAGATTTTTATATATCTCTCCTCCGTCATCTCTCTCCCCGTCGCAGCAATAGCAAGCGAAAGCGCGGCGGCGTTTTTTCAAACTCTCGCCGTCGTCGTCCCCGTTCGTATCGTACAAAAATTTACATCTTATATCCAAAGACCTATGAATCAACGCGCGCGCCGTGATATTTTCATACAAAATCTTATGTAAAAAGCGGCATCCTCCGTCCTCCCCGTCGGGGATCAGCAGACAGCGGCTTTCAAGTAAGTTATCATATATCTTATCATATATCGCCTTGCCGTCCGATTCCGTTTTAAATTTCTCAAACAATTCTTTCCGCTTATCGCCGCTAATCCTCGTCAAACCCGTTTCCAGCATAACTGTCCCGATTTCATTACTTATGTTCCTTATCGCCTCCTCGACCTTTTCCCGCGTTTCGCCGCCGCCTCCCACGTCGGTCAGATATCCGCACGCCTTTCTCGCCTCCTCTTTTTCACGCGCCTTTATCGCGGCTTTTTCCGCTTCCTCGCGGGAGCGTCCTTTTTTGAAATTCACGCCCGCCAATTCGTCGACATACTCGTTAGCTACGAAAAACGGTATACTAAAAACGCTCTCCGCGCCGCTCTTTCCGCGCTCCTCGAAATCCGCCCTTATATTTTTCAAAACGAGTTTCAATTCCTTTCCGCGCTTTCGGCTGTATTTTTTCGCCAAAGCGACCGCTTGTTCTTCGGAGAGAGCGTCGATCGTATACACGCCCGCCTTTACCGAGTTTCCGTTTGCAATTCGGTTGCAATTTTCGCGCCACGTCTTTGGTGAAATGCCGAAAGGACGCGACGAAACGACCGCGCGTTCGATCTGACAATTTTTGATCGTTTTTTTATAAAGCCACTCGACGAACACATTTTCAACCCTTATGCTCGAATCCTTATGAAACTCTTTGGTGTTGTCGTACATATCCCAAAATTCTTTCAAAAAGTCATTTTTCTTTCTATATTCCCCGTCCTCCGCTCCGCGCAAGGCGAAATTTAACAAAGGGCATTCGTCCAATCCGTCCAAAAACACGTACTTATAACAAGATTCTCCGTTATCACTACTCGCTATCTCCGACTTGAAATCGTTAAAAATATCCTTGTCCGCTATATTCCGCATATCGCCGTAATATATGCCGTTCCGTTTTAGTGTAATTTTTCGATCCTCTTTTTGGGGTATGCGAAAAGACCTCTTTTGCAACAACCCGTAAACCAATTTGTTCATTAGTATAGTTTTTCCGAATCCGGCTTCGGCGAGAATGACTATAAAACTCTCCTTTTGTACCGCCGAATCTACGGAATTTCCCGATTCGCTTTTTTTGTTTTCCTCATTTTTTTCCGACAAATCTAACGGCTTTGCCAACGCTTTGCCGAACTTTTTCATTCCGATCGAAAGGCTTTCCGTTTTTCCGTACGGCAAAGACGTAGATTGATTCGGAATATTTTCCGCTTTTCCGTCCGTCAGAGGGGTTAATTTATGCGGAACATACCTTTTGAAACTCGTTTTTTCCCCGTCCGAAACCTTGTCTGTTCCCTTCCGAGCCAACACCGCCTCCAACAATTTTTTCGGTCTTCTCCAAAATAAAAAATAGTAGGCTATACCCGGCAAAATAACGATCAATGAGGCTATCAAACTTCCGATTACGCCTATTCCGTTAAAAAAATCTAATATCTTTTTTAAAATTTCCGCCATATCTTTCGCTCCTCTCTGTGCCGTTATCTTTATCTTACAAATATTATACTTTAATTTTCAACATAAGTCAATATTCCGCAAAATATTTCGAAACATTACGGGATGCTAAAAATACAAAATAAAGCAAAAAAACCTTTCAAATCGCCGTAGAAAAAAATCGACCCGCAACAAATCGCGTGTTTTTGAATAGAGTAATAAAGTAATATATTCTCCGTTTAAAATATATAAAATTACGTACCCGCAATAAATCCGTGAATACGAATTCCAAAACGCGTTATAAACTAAAATTCTAAAACACAGCATAAACAAGCGTTCAAAAAAACGAATTCTAAAACGGATTATAAACAAGCGTTCAAAAAACCTAATTCTAAAACGCACTCTAAACTAAAATTCTAAAAAAATACTATAAACTAAAATTCTAAAAAAACGTAATTCTAAAAAATACTATAAACCCGAATCCTAAAAAACGCCGTAAATTAAAATTCTAAAAAAACGCCGTAAACTAAAACTTCAAAAAAACGAATTCTAAAAAAACTCATAAAAAAAGAGGTGCGCCGCTTGAACAAAAATTACATAAAAGAAAGGATTCATTTTATCGGCGCGGGCGGAATCAGTATGAGCGCGCTCGCCGCCCACGCGCTGAGAGATTTTCTCGTCAGCGGTTCGGACGTTCACACGAACGGACTTACGGACGGTTTAAAGCGGCGCGGCGCGTACATATATCAAGGAAGCGACCCCGATATCGCCGCCTCCGCCTCCGCCGTCGTCTACAATTCCGCGATCAAAGACGGCGACATAGAATTATCCGCCGCCGTCAAAGCGGGCGTACCTCTTTTCAAACGCGGCGAATACCTCGCGAAAGTCGCCTCCGAATTCGGAAAGTGCGCCGCGGTTTCGGGCATTCACGGAAAGTCGACGACGACGGGGCTTATCGCCGCGATATTAAAACGCGCGCGAATGAATTTTGCGGCGCATATCGGCGCGGAGGTAAAGGACGTCGGGGGGAACTATTGCTTTTTCGGGCGGGATATTTTCGTTACGGAGGCGTGCGAATACAAGGGCAGTTTTTTGACGTTGGAGCCGGACGCCGCCATCGTTTTGAACGTAGAATTAGACCACCCCGATTGCTACGAAAACGAGGAAAAGGTGTTTGAAAATTTCCGCCGTTTTGCCGAACGCATAAAAAGCGGCGGCGCGCTCATCGTCAACGCCGACAAAAAATATGAAAAAATTTACCGCGGTCTGCCCGTAAAAGCGATCACTTTCGGCGTGGAAAGCGGCGATTTCTCAGCCCGCAATATGCGCCGCGACGCGGAAAAAAACCGCGGCTATACCTTTGACTTTTTTATCGGAGGCGAATTTATTTCCGAGATAAACAATAAACTTTTCGGGACGCATAATGTCTATAACGCGCTCGCGGCGGCGGCGGCGGCTTTTGAATGCGGGGCGGGCAGAGAGGATATAATATACGTTTTGGAAAATTTCGGGGGCGTGAAAAGACGGTTTGATGACTTGGGAACGCCGTCGGATCTCGGCATAACGGATAGGCGCGAAACGACCTGCCGCCGCGCCGCCGAATATAAATCAAGCGGAATTAAACTTGAAGCAAGCAACACCGAACGCGAAGCAAACCGCAATAATTCCGAAACAAATAACGCCGAACGCGAAGCAAAATACAACAATTCCGAAACAAATAACGCCGAATGCGAAGCAAACCGTAACAAAACGACGGCAAGCGGCAATGAATGCCGCCTCATAAGCGACTACGCCCACCATCCGAGTGAAATAAAGGCGGTCATAAAATCGGCGAAACAAGCCTTCGACGGAAAAATCGCGGTATGCTTTCAACCGCATACATATTCGCGGACGGCGAAACTTTTTTCGGATTTTTTGACGTGTTTTGACGAGGCGGACGAACTTATACTTGTGAAAGAATATCCCGCCCGCGAAACTCCCGACCGCGGAAAAAGCGCGTTTGAACTATTCGCGGCGATAATAAAAAATTCAAAATTCACACAAATCACCGCCGACGCAATAAGCCCCGCCGCGCCCGAAAAACAACGACAAAACAATGACGACATTCCAAAATCCGATCACCTCACGCAAACCGCAATAAGCCCCGCCGCACCCGAAAAACAACGACAAAACAATGACGGCATTCCAAAATCCGATCACCTCACGCAAACCGCAACAAGCCCCGCCGCACCAGAAAAACAACGACAAAACAATGACGGCATTCCAAAATCCGTATCATACGCTCACTCGATCCCCTCTCTAAAATCCTTACTAAAAGACAAAGCCTCCGAATTTTCCTGCGTCCTCCTGCTCGGCGCAGGCGATATGGTTGAAAATCTGATAAAATAACATTAAAAGAGCCATTTTTAGTTGTAAATTCTATCGCTTATGTTGTATAATATACATTAAGGAAATAAAAATCCGTATTTATAAAATCCAACCGTGCGGCTGACCGTACGACTGATCATACGAACCGGCGCGGACAAAAAAAAACGTCTTTTCGATTTATGAAACGGAATTAAAAAAAAGCGAGGAATTTCATATGAAAATTGCGGTTATCGGAGCGGGCGAAGGCGGACTCACCGCCGCCTATTATCTCGCCGTAAACGGCTGCGACGTCGAGGTATACGAAAAGTTAAAGCGCGGCGATTTAGGCTACGACTGGCACGACGTCGTTTCGGGGGACGTTTTTTCGGAATTAGATATAGATCTTCCCTCTCAATGTTTTTTCAAGACGCGCGACTGGTCTTTTTTGCTTCCGCTGTCTGAAAAGTGGCTGAAACTCGCTCAAAATCCCGCCGCTTACGACTATTCGATCGAACGCAAGCCCCTTATCGATCTTTTGATAAGCCGCGCCGAATCGGCGGGCGCGAAGTTGCTTTTCAACAAAAAGGTTGACAAACTGATAATTGAAGGCAAGGAAATAAAGGGTATCGCCGTCGGTTCTAAGCGCGTACGGACGGATATCGTGATCGACTCTTCGGGTGCGTTTTCGCGTTTCCGCGCGTCCCTGCCCCACGACGCGGACATTCAAAACACGCCCTCGTCGCAGGAAATTTTCTTTGCGTACAGAGCGTTTTTTCCGCGCAAAGAGGGCGTCGGGCAAGACGGCGAGCACACGAACCGCTGTTATATAAAGCCACTCGGGATTTCGGGTATCGCCTGGTGCATTCAGGATCCGCCGAGCGGAAATTTTGATATTTTGATCGGCAAAACGGGCTTTATGACCAAAAACGACGTAATTTCGGTTATGTCATATCTGCGCCGCGACAATCCCGCCGTCGCCGACGCAAAGCCCGTGCGCGGGGGCGACGCGATCCGCCCCATTCCCGTGCGTTATCCCTTGTCAAAGATGGTCGCGGACGGTTACGCGGCGATCGGCGACGCGGCGTTTATGACGATTCCGCTTTTAGGTTCGGGCATAGCGTCGTCTATGCGCGCCGGAAAAATGCTTGCGGACGCGATAAACGCGAACAAAACCTCTCTCGCCGCCGGGTTATGGGACTATCAAGTCAAATTTATGACGAAGATCGGAGCGAAGCACGCCGCGATAGACATATTGAAGCGTTGGCTTTTGGAGGCAAAAGACACGGATTTGAAATACATAATCGACAGCGGACTGATCACCGAAAAGGATTTGGCGGCATCCTCGTCGGGCGATTTACCGGCGTTGACGCCGCTTGAAATCATTCAAAAATCTTTCGCGGGAAAGGACAACATTCCCCTGCTTTTAAAACTGACCAACCTGATCAACAAAAGCAAAAACGTCCATAAAACGGGCTTGGGAATTCCCGAAAAGTATAACGAACAAGCGGTGAGAATTTGGAAGAAAAAGTTTGACGAATTGTTCGCGGAATAATCTCCCGCGCGGCATAAAAATACTTGCCGAGAAAAATAAATTTATCCGCAACGTTTTTGTATGGCATAAAACGCTTAAAAAAATCATATACCGCAATATTTCAGTATGACGCAAACCGCTTTTTAAAAAAACGCCGGATAATTAATTCGCGATATCTCCGCGCGCCGTAAAACGCTTTTAAAAAAATCACATACCGCAACATCTCCGTATGCCGTAAAACGCTTAAAAAAAACGCCGAACAATTGATTAGCAATATTCCTGTGCGCCGTAAAACGCTTAAAAAAAATCACATACTGCAGTATTTCAGTATGACGCAAAACGCTTAAAAAAAACGCCGAACAATTGATTAGCAATATTTCCGTGCGCCGTAAAACGCTTAAAAAAAAATCACATACCGCAGTATTTCAGTATGACGCAAAACGCTTTTAAAAAAACGCCGGATAATTAATTCGCGATATCTCCGCGCGCCGCAAACCGCTTAAAAAAAAAATTATTTATCGTAAATATACGCAATCCGCAGACGGAGTACGGCATTCATACCCGCCTCTTTTTTGTTTCGGTTGCTTAACCGACGCATAACAAAAATCTACGGTTGATAAAACCGCTTCTATCGGTTATAATATATTTAAAACTTGATGTCTTTACGGATTCTTAAATGCCGCCGTATGTTGTCCCGGTTAACCGCCGCCATAAATTTCTTACAAAAAGAACAATCACCTATCTCAATATCTCCTTAACGGCGCAAACCGCTTGCAAAAAAAAGAACACCTTACCTTTCTTGATATCTCCTTAACGCCATAAACCGTTTGCAAAAAAAGAACACATCGTTTATCGGAATATCGCTCGACGCAACCGTTTTCATAAAATACACGCTATAAAAACTTAAAAATGTATTACCCAACGAAATATTTTTCACATTTTTCACGATTTCTTTACTTTATCGTTAGCGTAATATAAAATTTTATGGTATAATATATACATAACGACTATAATAAAAAAATCACGGTAAACGCTATTCGATAGTCCCCCTTATTCTTTTCCCCCAAAAAACGCATTACCAAAAGGAAAACACGCTCAAAGCGCGGATATATAAAATTCCCCTCCGTGGGAGGGGTGTAGGGGTGGGGCGGCCGATTAAAAAAAACAAGGTCAACCGATTAAAAAAACAAAAACGACCGATTAAAAAAAGTTAGACAACACCGAAAAAATAGATATAACTCGAAAAAAAACGCGCCGCCAAAAGGAAAACACGCTCAAAGCGCGGATCTATAAAATTCCCCTCCGTGGGAGGGGATTCAAGGGGTGGGGCGGCCGATTAGAAAAAACATAAGAGCGGCAAAATCCCCAAACACTCGACGCGCCAAATCTCTCACATATAAATTTACGCAACGACCGGCCGCTAACCGCTTATATTGATAACAATTAAAAAATAAAAATAAAAAAAACGGAGAAAGTTATGAAAGAAAATTACGATGTTCTGGTTGTCGGCGCGGGTACCGCCGGCATCTATTTTGCCCGCGAAATGGCTTCAAAAGGCTATTCCGTATGCGTAATCGACGCTATGCCCGCGAAAAAATTGGGAGAGAAACTGCCGATTTTCCACTGCGACAGCGAACGCTTCCCCGTGTTCGGGATTCCCGAACCCAAACCCGGCGACGACGAATACATCGGTATGTTCGAGTCCGGAACGTACTATTCGCCTTTCAGTCAATATCTGAAACGCAACGACGGCACGGAGTGCATCAAGCGCGCGGACTATCCCTTTTACGCCCTTCGCCTTCCCGAATTCATCAAAAGGCAGATTGGTCAAGCGGAAGCCGCGGGCGCGGAATTTTATTATGAAACGCCGTTTTCGGATCTCACGTTCGGCGCGGACGGAAGGATCAACGGGGCGAAGGTAAAATTTAACGGAAAGGAAAAAACCGTTTCGGCGCGTTTGGTCGCGGACTGTTCGGGAATGAATTCCGTCGTAAGACGCAAACTCCCCGAAACCGCGAAAGTCGGAACTTTCGACATCACGGACAGAGAGAAATTTTTCGTAATTTTGAGATACGTCAAGTTCAAAAACCCCGAGGACTATCCCAAATGCGCCGAGCATTGGGCATATTGGAAAAGTTGGATCGGATTGGGAACGTCCGACGATCTCGCGATCATCGGTACGGGCGCGAACCTCTCCTATGAATACGCCGAAACTTGCTATCAAAGGTTTGCCGCCGCGGTTCAAATGCCCGAACACGAGGTCGTAAAAATCGAGAAAGGCGCGACTCCCTACCGCCCCGCTCCGTATTCCCTCGTCGCCGACGGTTTCGTCTGCATGGGCGATTCGGCTTGTATGACAAAGTGGATCGGCGAAGGCATCGCGTCGAGTTGGGTCGGCTGCAAAATTCTCGCCGACACGGCGGGCGAAGCGATGAAAGACGGCGCGTACCCCACGGAGGAAAAACTCTGGGAGGCGAACGTCAAATATAACACCACGCAGGCGGCGAATTTCGCCTATATCGTCGCGACTTTGGTCAACGCGATCGAATGCACCGCCGAAGAGAACGAATATCAGTTCCAAAAAGAAATCGTATTCTCCACAAAGGCTATGACGCGGCTAAACAGAACCTATTCCGCCGATCTGCCCGTAGGCGAAGTGTTCGAATTGATCGGCAAGGTCATAGGAGGAGTCGTCACCAAAAACATAAGTATGCACAGCGTCAAATGTCTGCTCCGCGGAATCCTCTACGCGGCGAAACTAAAAACTCACTACCGCAATTTCCCCAAAACGCCTCTCGGCTTTGAAAAATGGAAAGCCAAGGCGGACGCGCTTTGGAAAGCGACGGGCAGTATGGCGGAAGTTACCGAAAAAATCGAAGCGATGCTGATCGAAAAAGAAAAGGAAACGGCAAAATAATAAACGCCTTTCGGTCAAATAGTAAGAATAAGCCTTATAAAACGGTGCCTTTTAACCGTTCCTCGCTTATCATTACTTATTGTCCTTTTAACCGTTCATTGCTTATTATCCTTTTAACCGTTTCCCGCTTATTGTCCTTATAACGGTATTTCTCTCATTATCCTTAATTCCCCTCCGTGGGAGGGGGTTAGGGGGTGGGGCGGCGGCGCGATTTTTCGTTGTTCAAGGACGTATGCGGTTAGTTAAACTCGAACGCAAAACTCGTTACCGATACGGGATTTATCGGCGTTAAAGAGTATTTCATCAATGCGGAACATCCCCAAAAGCGAAGCAAATATCCCCGTTGACCAAAGAAGAGAAAATGAAAAACCGCGAAATATCGACCGTGAGAAATGCGCATTACGCGCCGCTTCGTCAAGCGGACAAAACATAAAACCGTTATAAATCGGAACGAATACGGGGATAAACGCCGCAAATATTATCGAAAGTTTCGGAAAAAGGCACGGGTGAAAACTTTTAAAAAAAGTTTTCACCCGCGTTTGCGTCAATAGGTATATTATCAATAGATATATATGTTTTGGCGGATAAGAGTTTATGATACGGTAAATTTAATCGGATAAAGTTCTACGGATCAAGTAAAGTTAGGCAGATTAGATAGATTTGATAGATTAGATAGAGTTCCACGGATCAAGAAAATTTTGATAAAACCGGCTTTTTATGCTATTCGATGTTGATTTTGCGAATGCCGCCCGTTTTTTCGTCCTTTGGGACGGAGACGGTCAAAATACCTTCTTCGAGTTTCGCCTTGATGGAATCGAGTTTGGCGTTTGCAAGACGGATTCGGCGAAGCATAGACGAGGCTCTGCGTTCTCTGTGGATATAATTTTTTCCGTCCGCGTTTGTTTCTTCCGAGCGTTTTACGGAGATGCAGAGGTTGTCGTCCTCGACGCCCAAATCGATTTCCTCTTTTTTGACGCCGGGCAATTCCGCTTCGACGCGGTATTCTTTGTCCGTTTCTTCGATGTCGATTTTGAAAGTATCCCTAATCAAACTGCGCCCGAATAAACTCTCGCCGCTAAAAAAGTCGTCAAGCATATTGTGGAAATCTTCAAAACCGATGTTTTTGCGAGCCAAATCGTTATTTCTGCGATTGAAAGGTATAAGTCCTGCCATAATGAAAACCTCCTTTTTTTGTGTATTTTTAATTTGTTTTTTGTTGGCACTCTTATCCGCCGACTGCCAATAATATATTAGCATATCCGCGGGCGCGTGTCAATAGTTTTTAAAAAAATTTTTAAAATTTTTTTTGAATTCCTTGCGATACGGTTTTTTAAAAAAATAAAAAAGTATGAAAGTTCTATTTACAAACGTATAAAGTTGCGTTATATTCGCGGCGGTTATGTTTCGTCCGCTATATATTCATTATATTCATTTTGAATCTTGTTCAATTTATTTTTCATGTACTTGTAACAAAAAAAGTATAGTATTCCCGAGAGTATACCGAATGAACACTCCGCTAAGCGAATACATTATCCCAAAACTCCCGCTCATAATCTTATCAGATTTATATCCGCGGGATTTCCCGGCTTCGAGATTACCTTTCCCCGCAAATCATAAACATAACCCGCCGTGATATTCACGCTCTTGCTTGCCGTTCATTCAATCAATTTCTAATCGGCTTCATACTCGCCGTTATAGTCATAACGCGAATAAAACTCTTCGTCCAAATCGGCAATATGTTCGGGAAAATAATTTTCTATAAATTCAAGAAACTCGTTGTGCCGAATTTCGTCCTCCAAATTAAGACTGTTCAACGCCCTTATTCGACAATTCAAATAGTCGGGATTATTAAGGCGGTATTTGTTTACGATTTCCCTTTCCCCGGACATAATGAACACTCCGCTAAGCGAGGACATTATCCCAAAACTCCCGCTCATAGAGAAAAGTGATCCGATAGGATCAAATCTGCAATTCGCAATAAATTCACTCCAAGAACGAGGGGTCGTGACAATCGCGTCTTGATATTCAGGACTTACGTCTTCATCGTTCCCGTTTTGCGTCTTAAAAAAATAACCGCAACGGTCGCGCGTACACATAGTATACATTCGGCGTCCCGTTAAAGCGAGGCTCTCTTTTAAAGCATCAAAATGCAACGCGATCCCTCTCAATGTCTGCACCTCGTGAATATAATCCGCATTCGCAAAAATGCGCGGATTAAACCAATCCAAATAAAAAACCGCATTATACGCCTCTCGCATCTTTTTTTGCCGGTTAGCCGAAAGCATAAACCCTCCTTAATACGCATTAAATTATCCTTGCGACCTCACAGTTTACGCTGTTCGCGGCAGTTAGACATACCGTTTGCAATTTCGTTTGATCCTTCGGCGCAAAATTACGAATATAGCCGTCATAAAATATACTTCCTAAAACCTCACAGTTTCAGTCATCCCGTTCAACGCCTGCGCGATGAGTCCGTCAACGTCGAGTGTTTTTTCCATTTCCTCGACGGCTTTTATATGCGGACGTATGACGGGATTTTTCGGCAAAAAGACGGTGCAGCAATCTTCGAACGGCAAAATACTCGTCTCGTACGTTTCGATTTTTTTTGCCGTTTCGATGATTTCCGCCTTATCGAAGCATATCAGCGGACGCAAAATCAGCCTATCGGTAACGCGGCTTGTCGAGGTCAGGCTTTCAACGGTTTGGCTGGCGACCTGCCCGAGGTTTTCGCCCGTGATCACGGCGTCAAAGCGGTATTTTCCGCACAACCCGTCCGCGATTCTCATCATCATTCTGCGCATAACGGTGATCAAATATTCGTTCGGGCATTTGTCGTAAATCGCCTCTTGAATTGCCGTAAACATCACGAAATGGACGGTCATTTCGGCGGTATAGAGTTTCAATTTTTTCGCCAAATCCAAGACCTTTTCTTTCGCTTGAATGCTCGTATAGGGAAAACTGTAAAAATGCACCGCGCTGATTTTCATACCGCGCCGCGCCGCCATATACCCCGCGACGGGGCTGTCGATCCCGCCCGAGAGTAGGAGCAGCCCGTGACCCGAACAGCCGACGGGCAGCCCGCCCGCGCCGCGGATCTTGTCATAAAAGACGTAAGTGAATCCGTTTTCTCTGACGTCGACGTTGATTTCGTGGTCGAAGTCCTTTAAACTCACCGTCAAACCGTCCGAATTTTCGAGGAGTTTCGTGCCCAAGCGTCCGGCGATTTCCGTCGAACTTTCGCCGATCCTTTTGTCGGCGCGGTTGACCGTAACCCTGAATTTCCCCGTTTTGTCAAAGGTTCGGCACAAAAAATCTCCGATATTTTCCAAATCGGTTTTCAATTTATAGCACACGCTCAGCGAGTGAATTCCGAACACTTTTTTTAAGCGGTTCAAGATTTCGCCCTCAAAATTTTCGTCGTAACCGGCGATATAGTACCGCGCCTGCGAAACGCCGAAAGAGTGTTTGATCCCCCTCAGCGACTCCTTGATATTCTTTTTTAAAAGGCTCTCGAAATACGAACGGTTTCCGCCCTTCAAAAAAATTTCACCGTACCTTATCAAAATACATTTTTCCATTTGCCGTCTTCCTCTCCGCCTTTTTTTGAATAATATTTGGTTTTGCATAGTATTCTATTTTTTGCGTATCCCGTTTTGCATAGTATTCTATATTTCGGGTTCATATTGCGTATTTAGTTCTATAATCCTATAATCCCCCGTTTCGGGAATGTCTATAAACTCGCAAATATCCCGTTTCCCTTCGACAACCTCTTTCATTATTTCAATACATCCGTTCATAGCGATATCCTCCCATCCTTTTTAATGCCGAAACGCTATTCCCCAACCGTTTACTAACGAAAAAGCATTGTATAGCGGCTTTTCTTAACTCTCCCCGTCCGATAGTTTTTGGGCGGCGGATTTTTTATAAACCGTCTTATTCGCTTGCAATAATTTTCTCTCCGTCTGCAAAAAACAAGTAGGTTTATATTCAAAAAATCCGCCGCCCAAAAAAACCGTTCGGTTTTTAAAAAACTTCCGCTTCAATATTTATGCCGCGCCGCAAAAAGTTTTATACCGCGTCCGCATATTAGACATATTATTATTTCAATCTCGCTTTCAGTCCGTCAAGTTCTTTTCTCAACGCCTCGGGGAGTTTGCCGTTATTGTCGTCGATCTTTTTATAGAATTCTTCGATTCCTTCCGCTTCCGCCGCCCAGACGCTCTTATCCACGTCGAGGAGTTTCGCGACGTCCTCCGTCGAGAGTCCGCTTCCGTCCAGATTGATATCCTCGGGCTTCGGGAGATATCCGATCGGCGTTTCTACGGCGTCGACGGTTTCCTCCGCTCTTTTCAAGATCCAGTCGAGAACGCGCATATTGTCGCCGAATCCGGGCCATGCAAAATTCCCGTTTTCGTCGAGTCTGAACCAATTCACGTTAAAGATTTTCGGCTGTTTGGTAATTTTTTCGCCCATTTCGAGCCAGTGGTTCAAGTAGTCGCCGATATGATATCCGATAAAGGGCAGCATAGCCATCGGGTCGCGTCTGACTACGCCCACGGCTCCCGACGCGGCGGCGGTGGTTTCCGACGCCATAATCGATCCGACGAAAACGCCGTTCGCCCAACTCGTCGCCTGATATACCAGCGGCGCGGTTTTGGCGCGTCTGCCTCCGAAAACGATCGCGGAGATCGGCACGCCCTTGGGGTTTTCAAACTCGGGGCTTATGCAGGGACAGTTAACCGCGGGAGCGGTAAAGCGGCTGTTCGGGTGCGCGCCCTTCTCCGTAGAGGTTTTGCCGTTCCACGGATTTCCCTTCCAATCGATCGCGTCCTCGGGGGGATTTTTGTCCAATCCTTCCCACCATACGGTGTTGTCCTTTTTGTTCAGAACCACGTTCGTGAATATAGTATTTTTCTTTGTGGACGCGAGAGCGTTCGGGTTTGATTTCGCATTCGTTCCGGGGGCTACGCCGAAGAAACCGTATTCGGGATTGATAGCGTAGAGTCTTCCGTCCGCGCCCACTCTCAGCCACGCGATATCGTCGCCCACGCACCAGACTTTATAGCCCTTTTTGGTGTAGGTTTCGGGAGGGATGAGCATCGCGAGGTTGGTTTTTCCGCAGGCGGACGGAAAAGCGGCGGTGATATATTTGGTTTCGCCGTTCGGTTTTTCGATTCCCAAAATCAGCATATGTTCCGCCATCCAGCCTTCGTTTTTGCCTTGGAACGAGGCGATACGGAGCGCGAAACATTTTTTTCCTAAGAGGACGTTGCCGCCGTACGCGCTGTTCACCGACCAAATGGTGTTGTCTTCCGGGAAGTGGCAGATGTATCTCTTTTCCTCGTCGATATCGGCGGTCGCGTGCAAGCCGCGGACGAAGTCGTCGCTATCGCCCAAAACGTCAAGACATTTTTTCCCGATTCTCGTCATAATGTTCATATTGATGACGACGTAGATAGAGTCCGTCAATTCGATTCCGACCTTAGAAAACTCCGAACCGACCGCGCCCATAGAATACGGAATGACGTACATCGTCCTGCCTTTCATCGCGCCGTCGTAGATTCCGGACAGTTTGGCATACGCCTCCGACGACTCCATCCAATTATTCGTAGGACCCGCGTCCTCTTTTTTTCTCGAACAGATAAAGGTACGGTGTTCGACTCTCGCGACGTCGTTGACCTTTGTCCTGTGCAGATAGCAGCCGGGCAGAAGTTCGCCGTTCAATTTGATCAACTCGCCCTTTTCGACCGATTCTTTGGTCAGCGCGTCCAACTGCGCGCCGCTCCCGTCGATCCAAACGACCTTGTCGGGCTTGGTCAACTTTACGCTCGCCTCGATAAATTCGAGAACTTTTTTGTTTGAAGTCAATTCCTTAGCCATATTAAAAATACTCCTTTTTGATTTTTTTTTTTATTTTAATGAAATTTTCTATTGTTTTCTATTTCGCTATATTAATGAAATCTTCTATTGTTTTCTATTTTACTATATTAATGAAATCTTCTCTTATTTCTATTTTGCTATATTAATGAAATCTTCTCTTATTTCTATTTCGCTATATTAATGAAATCTTCCGTTATTTTCTATTTTACCGTATTTTTTGTTTTTTTTTAATTTCAATCTTTGCCGCTAACCGCTAAATTGCAACTAATAACCAGTCTATTACAATTTTACCAAAAATTCAAAAAAAAAGCAAACTATTTAAAGGATAATTAAAAAATAATCACAAAATGAAACGATCATAAATTCCAACCGCATTAAAAGCGGTTTGCGAAACACCCCTCGCTCCCCACTCATAAAAAAGCGGCTTAAAGACCGTCGAGTACAAAAGCGGCGCGATAAGGAATTTGGAAAGCGCGGTGAAAATGAATGTTATGGACGGCGTTCGGGAAGTCAACGCGGGAATGAGCAAAAAGGCGGGTGAGAAATTCGGCGCGGACGGCGTGGAAATATCCGTACACGCGAACAGCGCGCCCGACCACGAGGACATACAAGGGCGGCAATTTACGAACGAGGAGTACGAGAAACTTCAAAGCGGCAGACCCTTTAAGGACGTTACGGGGCGGCATTTCGCCGCGATAAAAAGACCGATCGGGATGTGGAATTGCGGGCATTACGTGTTCGAGATAATCGTAGGCGTAAGCGAACCCGCGCACGGCGAAAAGGAGTTGAACCGCTACAAGGCTAAGAATATAAAGGGCTTCGAGTACGAGGGGCATAAATATACGGGCTACGAAGCCGAGCAAATGCAAAACAAGATAAAAAACGAATGGCGCAAGACGCGCGGAGCGTTGGAGATAGCGAGAGAGGCGGGCGATAGCGGCTTAGCGAACGAATATCAACGCAAAATGACAATACTTCAACACCATTACGCGAAATTTACTAAGGCGGCAGAAAATTTTAACGCAGAACCCTTGACAAACTTTAACGATAGTGCTACCATAAACACAGTATTAAAAACCAAACCGAGCGAATTTAAGATATATGAGGACGTTAAAAACGGAGCGGATATACAACAAATTGCCGGTACGGGCTTTATAAACAATCAATATCAACCGAATAAAGGTTACGAAGATAAGATATTGAAACGCATAGCGCAAGAACAGGGCTTTGACGCGTTGCCTAATGTCATCGATAAAAACGAGATAGACAAGAGAATAGCGTACGGAGAGCCTGAACTGTTTAGAGGCGTAAGCGACGAATGGTATGCCGAACAATTACAAAATAGAGAATACTTTGCAGGAACGGGAGTAAACGGAAACGGCACTTATGCGGCAGGATATTCCGATAAAGCGGGCAGAAATAATGCAATAAATACAGCCTTTGTCTATACACAAGATAAAGGCGTTGTTTTGCGAATGACGCTTGATAAATCGGCGAAAGTGGCAAACTATAAAGACATAGAGCGAGAACTTTACAACGGAGCGTTAAAAAATACAAACTACCAAGCATTGAAAGACCCGTTGAAAATTTTGGAAGCTGACTTCGGACGGTATGCGGCGATGCTCGGCTATGATGCAATTTTTGTTGAGGATAAGAAATTCTATGTCGTATTGAATAGAACGAAGCTAAATATAGAGAAAACTTTTTATAAAGATAAGGGAGATTTGATAATATGACTAATAGATACGGGGATGAGATCGGAAATAAAACCGTAACGCTTGAACAACTGCATGATATGAATTTGATTGAGTTGGAGTCGTTTGTAGGTACATATCGCGCTGAATTGTCAAAACAGGGGTATGACCAGTATGCAGAACCGGGAGGCAAAGAAGAGAGGGCTTTTGAGAATTTAACCAGTGCGATTTATGATTTGATGGGCTTAGATGCACGTCCCGATACTCCCGACAGAAACTTTTGGGATATGCCCGATAAGTATCAAAAGGTGTTGGAGAATTGCGTTAAAATTGCATTGGAAAAGAAATAGATTTTTGCATAAATCCGCAAAAACTTAAATTTATAAAGCGGTTTTGCAAAAAAATTACAAGAGCGCGAAATAAAACTTAAAGAACAAACAAGGACAACCTTTCACGGGCTGTCCTTTTTGTATACAAAAATTTAGGGCGGTATCCCGTAAAACATACAACCCGAGCGGACGCGACCCGCGATAAAAAAGCGTATGGGATAGGAGTAACGATATGACAAGAGAACAGCTTAAAGAATTAGGCTTAGAAAAGGACGTTATCGACAAGATAATGGACATTCACGGCGCGGACGTAAAAAAACACAAAACCAACGTAAACCGATCACCGACCGCCAATAACCGCTTTCACTAATCACCGACCGCTGATCACAAACCGCTAATCACGACCGCCAACAACCGCGTTCACAAACCGCTAACCACCGACCGCCAATAACCGCTTTCACTAATCACCGAACACTGATCACAAACCGCTAACCACCGACCGCCGATAACCGCTTTCACTAAGCACCGACCGCTAAATAATAATCGCCGCCGACCGCTAACTACGCCGCCGCCTACCCTTTCCTCAATTTCTCCAAAATCTCCCTAAAATAGACGGGCAATTCCGCGTGAAATTCCATAATCTCCCCGCTTTTCGGGTGCGCGACGGTCAATTTATGCGCGTGGAGCAGTTGTCCGTCGGTTTTGAACTTCGCGCCGTTCCCGTACGTTCTGTCCCCCGTTACGGGGTGTCCGATATGCTTCGCGTGGACTCTGATTTGGTGTGTTCTGCCCGTTTTTAATTCAAATTCGACCAGACAAAAATCCTTAAATCTTTCGACGACGCGGTAAAGCGTTACGGCTTTTTTCCCGTCCTTCGTTACCGCCATTTTGAGGCGGTCTTTCGGATTCCGCCCGATAAACGTCTCGATCACGCCGCCGTCGTCTTTAATATTTCCGTCTAAAAGCGCGGTATAGTACCGCCGCGCGCTCTTGTCCGCGATCTGTTTGGAGAGGGACGAATGCGCGAAATTATTTTTCGCCGCAAGGATAAGCCCCGACGTATCCTTGTCGAGGCGGTGGACGATTCCGGGGCGGATTTCGCCGTTCAAATCGCTCAAATTTCTGAGTTGAAAAAGGAGCGCGTTGACGAGAGTTCCCGACGGCGCGCCTCTCGCGGGGTGGACGACCATACCCTGCGGCTTGTTTATTACGGCAAAATAATCGTCTTGAAAGACGATTTCGATCGGAATTTCCTGAGGAACCGCGGAGATTTCGCGGCTTTCGGTTCGCGCTTCAACCGTGTCGCCCTCTTTAAGCGCGTAACCGGCCTTTTTTGCCGCGCCGTTGACGGTGATTTTACCGCCGTCGACGAGGGTTTTAATGTATGACCGCGTTACGCCGTCGATTTTTTCGGTCAAAAACACGTCGAGCCGAAGCCCGTCGTCTTCCCTAACCGCAATAAATTCATAAACCATATAGCATATATCCGCTTATTTTTCGCCGTTTTTTCCTTTCGTTTATGCTCTTTTTTCGCCTGTTTTTCGCCGTTTTTTCCCTTTATTTCTATGCCTTTTTTACCGTTTTTTCTTTTCTTTTATGCCTTTTTTCGCTTATTTTTTGTGCTTTTTCCCTCTTATTTATACCCTTTTTTTACCTGTTTCCGGCCGTTTTTTACACCCGTTCATATCATTTTTTTCCTTAAATTCCCCTCCGTGGGAGGGGGTTTAGGGGGTGGGGCGGCAATTACGCATCATTTTTTTGTTCTTTTTCGCCGCTTTTTTCTCTTTTTTATGCCCTTTTTTCGTTCGTTTTTCGCCGCTTTTTCATCTTATTTATGCCCTTTTTCGCTTATTTTTTACTGCTTTTTTCCCCTTATTTATACCCTTTTTTTCACCTATTTCTCGTCGTTTTTTTACACCCGTTCATATCATTTTTCCCTTAAATTTCACTCCGTGGAAAACTCCGTATAAGCGCGGCGGCATTATTTCCCGAATTTCGCCTTATATGCGGCAAGCGATTTATCAAATACTCGATTGGCTTCCTCCAAATTCAAAACCGAAAGGTTATCCGTCTGTTTTTTTTCGAGTTGTTTATACACCGTAAAAAAGTGTACATATTCGTCCAAAAGGTGCGGACTCAGTTCCGAAAGATCCCGAATATGGTTATACGTAGGGTCATTGAAGGGAATCGCGATAATTTTATCGTCGTGTTGTCCGCCGTCCGTCATTCTGATCGCGCCGATCGAATAGCACCTGACGAGTGTCATAGGGTCGATTTCCTCGCTTGCGATGACCAGCACGTCGAGAGGGTCGTTATCCTCCGCCAAAGTCAGCGGAATAAAGCCGTAGTTTGCGGGGTAGCGCATGGCGGTATACAGAACGCGGTCGAGGATCAAAACGCCCGTTTCCTTGTCCAATTCGTACTTGTTTTTTTTGCCTTTTTTGATCTCGATAACCGCCAAAAAATCGTCTTTTTTTATGCGCTCATCACGGACGCCGTGCCATAAATTCATATTTTTTCTCCGATAATATCTAAGGATATTTTTACAACATATATTATATAATTGACGTTATACCGCACTTTGAAAGAATATTTTTTAATCCACCGTTAAACTTAAACACATTTCGAAATTATATTCTTAATCACTTTATTCGCTAATTTATCTCCAATTGGAATTAATTTTTCACATTGATCATCTAAATGTAAGGCCTCATTGTATATTATACCAAGCAAATAGTAAGCATCGGGTACGTCAATATTTTTCTTTCGAGCGAAATCAAATTTCTCCTTTGTCTTATGTTTATCTAAATATTCTTTTTGATCTTCGCTTTTTAATGACATATATATTTTCTCTTCAAGTTCTATTCTTAAACCGCAACATACAAATGCAACATTATAATTATATTTTGTGTCATCTAAATATTTCCTCAACTCAGTTTTTGCCATATTATAAAAATCATCTCTGTTTACAATATCTATTTTAAGCAAAGTTTTTAAATATTTATCCAACTGATTTTTCTCAACTGCAAGCGGATTATCCGGGTAATAATGTAAATAGTATTTATCTATTAAATCCTTTATCTTTTTATCGCATTTGCCGCGATCTCTTAATAACTTATTTATCCCATATGTATCCCCGTGTTTTTGTTGATTTAAATATACAATAGTTCTAGTCGGAAACATATAACTTTTAAAACTATCCGGACTAAGATGCGTAAGGATTATTAGAAATAATTGCAATTTTTTATCTTTTTTATATTTTTCAAGCATTTTTGTTAGAAAATATTGAGCCGCTATTATATTCGCTTCATCTAAATAATCAAAAATTTCATCTATAATTAAAATATTTTGTTTCTTTGTTAATTCTTGCTCAGCTTCAAGCAGTTTAGCATAAAAAATCAATACATCTCTTTCTCCGTTAGAAATTTTATCAGGATTTGGCAAGTAAGCATATAATGTATTGTCTTTTTCCTCTTTTTCAATACCGCACCACGTTGTATTTAAATCCTCAATATTTTTGTAAATTTCAGACTTGACCGTATCATAATTTTGGCATTCGTTAATATTACTAACTAACTTTATAGGTGGAATAGTTCGATATCCGCCTGCTGTAGCATATGTTCCTTTAATCTTTATACCTTGCGTTAATACATAAATACCAAAACTTTTCGAAATCGTATTAGTCTTATCATCGGCAATATATGTATTTTTGTCATTATCTTCCAAAACTATTTTAGGTGAATTATCCGGGTTTTCTTCGTAATAATCACTCTTTTTCTTTGTATGAGTTAATTTTATGCTCTTCTTTCTTATCAACGATGAAAACGCCGTAGCAATTGATGTTTTCCCGGCACCGTTTGAAGCGACAAAAAATATAGGAATATTAGGGGTAAGCTTAAACTCCAATTCCAACTCCTTTATCCCTCGAACGTTTTTAATTGTTAGTGATTTTAATTCCTTTAATTTTTTTGGTTTCATTATATTTATCCTAATATAAAATCAGCAAATGATTTTAGTTCAGTTTTATTGAATTGGTTTACGATAATTTTTTATGTGATAAATTGCTTTTTGAAATAAATATCGTAGGTATATTATCCAATTTCACTTTTAAAACGACAAGCAAGCAACTCCTTGTTCACTCTCTCTAATTTGCACTTTATAATGGCGTTAATTCCCAATATTGTTCCGTGCAAGTGAATTATAAATACACATATTGCTTAAACACTCTGTTTGCATTATATATTATTTTTCTTAATCCTTTAAAAAAACCATCTCTATTTCGCGGCTTTTTGCAATCTGTTCATAATCGACGCGCCCTGCCCCGAAAGTTCGGGTCTTTGGCACACGATCACGTCGTGAGATATTTCGGCGGCGCGCAGCAGCGAATATATTTTTTTCGCGTAGCCCTTCGGATCGTCGGGTATGCAGAAAAAACCGCGGTTTCCGCAGAGCGCGGCGTCGCCGGTCCGAACGATTATGACGGCTTTTTTGCCTTCGCCGCACGCCGCGTCATAGAGCGCGTTCGCCTCTTCGGCGGTGTCGGTCAAGAGCAATTCCGCGCGCGTGGAATAGTGCTTATATTTCGTCCCGGGCGATCTGACGACGTCCGCGCCTCCGAATCTCCTTTGTTCGGTAACGTCTTTCAAGACTTTTTTCAACATATCGAGAGTGATCGCGCCCGGACGCAGAATGACGGGGATATCGCCCGTCATATCCAAAACCGTCGATTCGATCCCCACCGAACACTCGCCCCCGTCGACGATCATCGGGATTCGCCCGTTCAAGTCGTCGAAGACGTGCGCCGCGCTGGTCGGACTGACGTGCGTCGAAAGATTCGCGGAGGGCGCGGCGAGCGGACAGCCGCTTTTTTTGATCAGTTCTGCGGCGGTTCTGTGGCGCGGAAAACGCACGGCGACTGTGTCCAGCCCCGCGGTAACGACTCCGCCGATCTTTTTATTCTTGTGCAGAATAACCGTCAGCGGACCCGGCATAAACCTTTCGTACAGCATATAAAAATCGTCCGGAATCCCGACCGCGATATCGTCGATCATATTCATATTCTCGATATGAACGATGAGCGGATTGTCCGCCGGTCTCCCCTTCGCCGCAAAAATCCCAGCGACCGCCGCATCGTCGTAGGCGTTCGCGCCCAGCCCGTAAACGGTCTCCGTGGGAAATGCGACGACTCCGCCGCTCTTGATGATGTCCGCGGCGCGCTGCATTGCTTTCTTGTCGTTTGAATTGATAATTTCCGTAATCATTTTTTTAACAGTTCCTCATTTTGTATATTATAACACAAAATTCAAAAAATCACAACACATTTTTTTAAATAACAAATACATTTGTCGCTCGTTTGTGATATTGTATAATAATTATACGGAATTAAACGACGGATTTATCCGCCTCACGCCGGCAAACGGACAAATACAACAATGCCGGATTTGAAAATATAACGAGTATAATTCAAAAAAACTTCCCTTTTACTAAACAAAGAGAGAAGTTTTTTTAAGTTTTTCTTAAATCTACAACTTTACATTCTTTTTAAAACGGAAAATCCGCATCCACCCCCTAACCCTCCCGCGGAGAGGAGTTTCCGATAATTATTCGGGGAAAACTTTCCGTAAAAATCATCCTCAAGCCATTTTCAAAAACTTTCGACAATTCTCATGACCTTTTACATATAAAAAGATACGCTATAGTTCGCCTAAACTTGTTCTAAGTTTTCCATAAGAGGAACGTAGGAGCGGTGCGGCGGATTTTAAATTCATATCATATAATAATCCTTTCGTTAATAATCCCTCCGTTTTGCAATCAACCCTTTAAATATCTGTCCAACAGTCCTTCCTCGTCGATATGTTTAATCAAGGTATAGTCCCGCGGAAGCGACGCGCCGAGAGCGATCGCCTCCGTTATATCTCGTCCTTTTATT